>JBJFEZ010000016.1:0-56555 GCA_051891195.1 Clostridia bacterium | reverse complement strand
GGAGAAAGGATAAGTATAATATATGAAATTTTATGTTTAATATATTATACAAGGTAATATAAATGGATAAAAATGACCTAAAAATAGAATTAGATAAACTAAGTAAAAAAAGTAGTGTAGAGGAATTACAAAAATATATAAAAGATATGATTGAAACAAGAAAATTTAGAACAAGCTTATTAGAAAGAATGATTCTACTAACAGAAGAAATAGGAGAACTTGCAAAAGAAGTAAGAAAAACAGACAACAATTTATTAGTTGATGCACATAAAGACTATAGCTCAAGCCTAGAAAATGAAATGGTAGATGTGTTTATTTGTTTAATGGGAATGTATGAATTACTAGATATAGACCTAGTTCAAGCTTTAAAAAACAAAGAAGAGTTAAATTTTAAAAGAGAATGGAAATAATAGAAAATAGCAATGATAGAAAAAATAAAGTCATTGCTATTTTTTGATAAAAATAGTAGTATAAGTTATTAAAGAAAAATAACTTAAGAAAGCAACTAAAACGTTTTAGAATTAATATAAGTATAACATAAAATAATTATAAAAAAATGAAAAAACTGTCGAGAAGCAACAAAAATTGTAAAAAGATGGAAAAATACTTGAAATATTAATTCAGGTGATGTATAATTTCTATAGTTTTAAATCAAATAATTTAATTCAAAAAAATTTAAATCAAAAAATTCTAAAGGAGATTTTCAAAAAATGTTATCTATAACAAAAAGTATGGCCTTACACGGACTAGAAGGCTTTTTAATTGATGTGCAAGTTGATATTTCAGCTGGTATGCCATCTTGGAATATTGTAGGACTTCCAGATGCTAGTGTAAAAGAGGCTAAAGAAAGAGTTAGAACAGCAATTAAAAATTCTGGATATGAATTGTTTAGCAGAAAAATAGTAGTAAATTTGGCACCAGCAGAAATAAAAAAGGAAGGCTCTATATTTGACCTTCCAATAGCAGTGGGAATTCTAAAAGGTCTTGACATTATAAATCAAATAAATTCTCAAGATATTTTAATGATTGGAGAATTATCATTAAATGGTAATCTAAACCCAATAAATGGAGCATTGCCTATTTGCATTGAAGCAAAAAAGCAAGGAATAAAAAAAGTAATTTTACCAAAACAAAATCAAAAAGAAGCTTCTGTTATAGATGGAATAGAAATACTAGGAGCATATGACCTAAATGAAGTTGTTAGTTATTTAAATGGTCAAACAACAATACAAAATTCCACAACAAATTGGAAAGATTGCCTAGAAAAAAGCAAAACTATGCAACTAGATTTTTCAGAAGTAAAAGGGCAAGAAAATGTAAAAAGAGCCATTGAAATAGCTGCAGCTGGACGGACATAATTGCTTACTAATTCGGAAGCCCAGGTTCACGGAAAAACTATGCTTGCAAGAAGAATTCCTTCAATTTTACCAGACTTAACTTTTGAAGAAGCTTTAGAAATTACCAAAATACATAGTATTGCCGGAGTTTTAAAGCCAGATACTCCAATTATTACAACAAGACCGTTTCGCTCACCACATCATACAATATCAGGGGTATCATTAGTAGGTGGTGGTGCAATACCAAAACCTGGAGAAATTAGTCTAGCACATTATGGGGTATTATTTCTAGACGAACTACCAGAATTTAATCAACACACATTAGAAGTATTGAGAGGTCCACTAGAAGATGGAATTGTAACAATTAGCAGAGTAAATGGAAGTTTTACATATCCGTGTGAGTTTATGTTTGTATCATCAATGAATCCGTGCCCTTGCGGGTTTTACGGTTCTGCAGACAAAGAATGTACCTGTACACCACAAGCTATATCAAAATATATGGGAAAAATAAGTGGACCGCTCTTAGACAGAATTGATATTCAAATAGAAGTAAGCCCTGTTAAATACCAAAAGTTAGAAAACGAAGAAATTCCAGAAAGCTCAGAAGAAATAAAGAAAAGAGTAAACAAAGCAAGAAGCATTCAGCTAGAAAGATACAAACAAGAAAATATCTACTCAAATTCTAGCCTAACACCTAAGCTTATTTCAAAATACTGCAAATTAGACAAAGAAAGCAAAAAAATATTAGAAATAGCATTTGAAAAAATGGGGTTAAGTGCTAGAGCATATGGAAGAATATTAAAAGTGGCTAGAACTATAGCAGATTTAGATAATTCTAGTAATATACAAAAAGCACATATTGCAGAGGCTATACAGTATAGAAGTTTAGATAAAAAATATTGGAAAAACTAACAAAGGAAATAAATATGGAAATATTAAGTAAAGAAGATAAATGTTATCCTAAAAGATTGCTAAAAATTAAAGATGCTCCAACAAAACTTTACGTAGAGGGAAATTATCAATTATTAAATAAAGATTCAATAGCAATAGTAGGAACAAGAAAAAGTACAGAATATGGGCAAAAATATGCTAAAAAATTTGCTGAAGAATTATCACAAAGAGGGATGTGCATTGTAAGTGGTCTAGCAGTTGGAATAGACACAATAGCACATATAAATTCTATGAAAGAACAAGGAAAAACCATTGCTGTATTAGGAAGCGGATTTAATAAAATATACCCAGAAGAAAATAAATTGTTATTTAATCAAATTTTAGAAAATAATGGATGTGTAGTTTCAGAATATCCGCCAGATGAAGAAATGGACAAGGCAAATTTTCCAAAAAGAAATAGAATTATTAGTGGAATATCTTTAGGAACATTGGTAATTGAAGCTACATATAGAAGCGGAAGCACAATTACGGCAAAATATGCTATAGAGCAAAGAAAAGAAGTGTTTTGCATTCCAAATAGATTAGATATATCTACAGGATATAGCACCAATTTATTAATAAAAAATGGAGCAAATTTAGTTATGCAAGTAGAAGACATTTTACAATATTATTGTAATCCTAACCAAGAACAAATAATACAAGAAGAATATAAACAAATATATAATTTAATAGGAAGCATTCCAATTTCAGCAAATGAACTATCAAAAATGACTAAAAAAACAATATCAGAAACAATGCAAACACTAACTATGCTTGAACTAGAAGGACATATAAAAGGTATAGCAGGAAATAAATATATAAAAATATAGAAAGGGGTTTTTATGAACCAAAAGCAACAATTAGGAAAACAAGGAGAAGATTTTGCTACACAATATTTAAAACAAAACAGCTATGAAATAATAGAAAGAAATTTTGAATGTAAACAAGGAGAAATAGACATTATTGCAAAAGATAAGGACGAGTATGTATTTATTGAGGTAAAAACAAGGCAGAACTTTAATTATGGAATACCAAGTGAAGCGGTAGATGAAAGAAAACAAAAACACATATGGAATGCAACACAATATTACATATATTCTCACAATTTAGAAAACAAATATATAAGAATAGACGTAATTGAAGTTTATAAGAAGAAAAATAAACTTTATTTAAACCATATAAAGCAAATTAAATAAAATATATTAACCATTTTCCATTAAACTGTATAAAATATACAAAAACAAGGAGTGGTGAAGAATGATAAAAACCATAGGAAATACGCCTTTAATAAAAATAAAATACCAATATGAAGGGAAAATAAACTACATATATACTAAACTAGAAAGCTATAACTTAACAGGAAGCATTAAAGACAGAGCAGCTTATTACATAATTACAAAAGCAAAACAAACAGGAGAGCTAAAAGATGGAATGCCTATAATAGAAGCAACTAGTGGGAATACCGGTATTTCTTTAGCAGCACTGGGTAAATATTATCATCATCCAGTATATATTTTTATGCCAGACTGGGTAAGTAAAGAAAGAGTTGAAATAATGCAAAACTATGGGGCATATGTAACAACTTTTTCACATCAGCAAGGTGGATTTAAAAAATGTATTCAAGAAGCAAATAATTTAGCTAAAAAAATAAATGGCTTTTTAGCAAACCAATTTTCAAACATAAATAATGTGATAGCACATTATGAAACTACAGGACAAGAAATTTTAAATCAAGTTCCAGAAGATATAGATGCATTCATATCAGGAGTAGGCACAGGCGGAACTTTGATGGGAATAGGCAAAAAAATAAGAAAAAAATATCCAAATGTAATGGTAACAGCAATAGAACCGGATAGTATGCCTTTAATATCTAAAAACAAAATTATAAAACCACATAAAATAGAAGGAATAGGAGATGACTTTATACCAGACTTAGTTCAAAAAAGTGAAATAGACAAAGTCGTACTAGTAAATGATGAGGACAGTATTAATATGTCTAGAAAATTAGCACTAGAATTAGGACTTGGAGTAGGTATTTCGTCAGGAGCTAACTTCTTAGGAGGCGTAATATTACAATTAGAAGCCAAAAGAACAGTAGTTACAGTATTTGCTGATGATAATAAAAAATATTTAAGTACAGACTTAAGTAAGCCTATTGAAAATAATCCTAATTACATTTCTAACAAAGTAAAATTACTAGATTATGAAATAATATAGCCATTAAACACACAAAAAAACCTCTTTTCATAAAATATACTATGGAAGGAGGAGGTTGTGATTAAAAAGATATCAAAAATATTAATAACTACTTTAATGTCAGTAACATTTATGCTATATATGTTACCTACAAAAACATTAGCGTTTGAGCCATCTGATAAAACAATTTATCAAGGAATTGATGTTAGCGGATATCAAGGAAACATTGACTTTAATAAAGTAAAACAATCAGGAATAGAAATTGTATATATGAAGTCTAGTGAAGGTTCTAATTACGTTGATTCTAAATTTGAACAAAATTATGCAAAAGCTAAAGAAAGTGGACTAAAGGTAGGGTTTTACCATTATGTAACAGCAAGAACAATTCAGCAGGCAGAAAGAGAAGCACAATTTTTTGCATCTGTTATATCAAGAAAAACAGCAGATTGTAGGCTGGCAATGGATTTTGAAAGCTTTGGAAATTTAAGTAGAGATGAAATAAACAGTATAGGGTTAGCATTTTTAAGAACTGTAGAAAAACTAACAGGAAAAGAAATGGTAGTATATAGTAATGCGTATGCAGCAAGTTATGTATGGAAAGAAGAAATAGCAAAATATCCACTATGGATTGCACAGTATGAAGTAAATGAACCTGAAAATAATGGAACTTGGAATAACTGGGTTGGTTGGCAATACACAGATGAAGGAAGAGTAAATGGAATTTCTACATATGTTGATAGAAATAAGTTCACAAAAGGAATATTTATGTCAGAGAGTACACAGTTACCAGAAAACGAAAAGCCAGACGAAGATGAAAATACCAAAACTAAAAAGATAAAAATAAAATGGGGAGACACTTTATACAAAATTGCTAAACAATATAATACTACAGTAGAAGAACTTGCAAAATTAAATAATATATCCAATCCAAACCTAATATACGCAGGAAATACCTTAATAGTACCAATAAAAACAAATAGTAATACAACAACATACACAGTAAAAAAAGGAGATACATTATCAGAAATTGCAAAAATGTTTAATACAACAGTAAGTACTATAGCACAAGAAAATAATATAAAAAATGTAAATTTAATATATCCTGGGCAACAGTTAGTAGTAAAAAGCAACTGCAGATATGACTGTGGACACACATTATATACAGTAAAAAAAGGAGACACACTATGGTCTATTGCTAGAAGATACAACACCACTATTGCAAATATTGTAAGGCTAAACCGTATAAAAAATGCAAATTTAATATATCCAGGGCAAATATTTAGAATCTAAAAAGTAGGAGGTGCCTAAATTGGAAGGTTGTGAGTTAGTAACCTTAATATCTACATTAGCTTGTGCAATATCAAAAGATAAAACAGTGGACGAACTAAACTTACTAGCAGCAATTTTTACCCAATTAGGTGATTCTATTGCTACAATAGCAGCAACAAGAACGCAATAAATTCTATATATAATACTGTGAAAATAAAACTTTCTATAGAAAATTTTATTTTCACTTTTTATATCTCACAAAATTATGTACACCTTCATAACATATACTATGATAAATTTAAGTAGGAGGTACTTATGAAGGAAGTATTAAAACTAAAGAATATAAGTAAAAAGTACCAAGCGAAAAATGGTGAGGTAGAAGCTTTATCAAATATTACATTTAATGTACAAGAAGGAGAATTTGTTAGCATAATTGGCCCAAGTGGATGTGGAAAGTCTACTTTATTATCTGTTATAGCAGGACTAGAACCAAAAACATCAGGGGATATACAAATAGATGGTGGACTGGGATATATGTTACAAAAAGATAGTCTTTTGGAATGGAGAACTATATATAATAACATTACATTTGGTTTAGAAATAAGTCGTAAAAAAACAAAAGAAAATGAAGAATATGTAGAAGAACTCTTAAAAAAATATGGACTATATGAATTTAAAGACAAATATCCAAACCAATTATCAGGTGGTATGAGGCAAAGAGCAGCACTAATTAGAACACTAGCTACTAAACCTAAAATTTTGCTGTTAGATGAGGCTTTTTCAGCACTAGATTACCAAACTAGAATTATGGTTACAAATGATATCTTCCAAATATTAAAAAATGAAAATATTACAGCTATTATAGTAACACATGATATATCAGAGGCAATAAGTATGAGCGACAGAGTAGTAGTATTAACTAGAAGACCAGCAACAGTAAAAAATATTCATACTATAGACTTTGAAATGGACAATAGAAATCCAATAAATTGTCGTGAAAGCCCTAAATTTAGTAAATATTTTGACGCTATATGGAAGGAGCTTGATGTACATGTATGATAATAATATATCAGAAGACAGAAAAAAATACTTAAGAAAAATTAAAAAAACAAAAATATCTGTTATTTTAACTCAATTACTCATTCTAATTGTATTTATTGTAGGATGGGAAATACTTGCTAATAAAGGAATAATAGATAGTTTTATTACAAGTCAGCCTTCAAGAATATTAGATACCTTTTTAAATTTATCAAAAAATCGGACTACTAACTCACCTAGGAGTAACACTAACAGAAACTTTAATAGGTTTTATTTCAGGTGTTATTTTAGGAACATTTATAGCAATTTTATTATGGTGGTCCCCATTTTTTTCAAAAGTATCAGAACCGTACTTAGTGGTATTAAACAGTTTACCAAAAGTAGCACTACGGACCAGTTATAATCATATGGGTGGGAGCAGGAATGGGTGCTATTATAACTATGGGGCTGGCAATTTCATTAATTGTAACTATATTAGAAATCCTAAATGGATTTTTGAATACAGACAAAGAATTAATAAAAATGGCACAAACATTCAATGCCAGCAAGCTTCAAATATTAACCAAAATAGTAATACCTGCTAATATATCAACCTTTTTTAACTCATTAAAAGTAAATATTGGATTATCTTTAGTAGGAGTTATAACAGGAGAATTCCTAGTATCTAAGGCGGGTTTGGGATACCTAATTGTATATGGCGGTCAGGTGTTTCAATTAGACTTAGTTATGACAGGAGTTATTATATTGGCAATAGTTGCAGCAATTATATATGAAGCAATAGTTATTTCGGAAAAAATTGTTATGAAAAGAATGTCAAAAAGAACTTAAATAAAAGGAAAAACACATTGGAAAAATAACAGATAAAAATGTTACTTAAGGGAGAAATGTATCTTAAGTAATAAGAAAAAAGAAAAAATAACATACCAAAATACTATAAATCTCCTTTGGTATGAATAGAATCAGAAAGGAATGAAAGACTTGAAAAAATATTTAATTATTTTATTAATAATTATAATAGTAGCAGCAGGAATAACTACTTATATAATACTTAATAAAAATACAGAAACTCATGGATTACAAAAAATAAGAGTAAACGAAGTAACCCGTTCTGTATTTTATGCACCACAATATGTGGCAATAGCAAATGGATACTTTGCACAAGAGGGATTAGAAATAGAATTAACTACAGGTCAGGGGGCAGATAAAGTAATGACCGCAGTTTTAGCAAATCAAAGTGATATAGGTTTTGCGGGACCTGAAGCCTCAATATATATATATAACGAAGGAAAAGAAGATTATGCACAAGTATTTGCACAAATGACTCAAAAAGATGGATCTTTTTTAGTAAGTAAAGAAGCTACTAATAACTTTAGCTGGCAAGACTTAAAAGGAAAAACTGTTATACCAGGAAGAAAAGGCGGAGTGCCATATATGACATTTGAATATGTATTAAAGAAAAATGGAATAGACCCTAAAAAAGACTTAACACTAGATGACAGCATTAAATTTGATTTGATGGCAGGAGCGTTTTCTGGTGGAAATGCAGAATATGTAACACTATTTGAACCAACAGCTTCGGCAACAGAAAAAGCAGGAAAGGGATATATTGTAGCATCTGTAGGAGAAGCATCAGGAGAAATTCCTTATACAGCATATTTTGCTAAAAAAAGCTATATTGAAGCAAATCCAGATGTAATACAAGGTTTTACAAATGCAATTTACAAAGGAGAACAATGGGTAAAAGAGCATACTGCAAGAGAAATAGCAGAGAAAATAGCAAATTTCTTCCCAGACTCTGAAATAGAAATGCTTACAACATCAATACAAAGCTACATTGACATTGATGCTTGGAAAGATAATCCTGTATTAAAAGAAGAATCATTTAATCTTCTACAAACTGTTATGAAAGAAGCAGGAGAATTAGAAAAAGAAGCTGACTATAGCAAAATAGTAAACAATAGCTTTGCAGAAAAAGCAATTCAAAAGTTAGAAAAATAAATATAATATAATAAAACAACACTAATTTTATCAATGAACAGGTAGTTTATTATTTTCTGTTTAGTCAAAACTAAACAAAAAAATGTGTAATTTAGTCTCAACTAGCTACACAAATAATATATTACCTGTTCTTTTTAACATAATTAATACATAACAAAAAGTCAACAACAGATTCTAAAACTATTTTTTTATTATTTTTAATACAAAAAACGAAAAAAACACATTATTTTTTAAAAAAATAAAAATAATGATTTTTTTAAAAAGATTAATTTTAAAAATAAAAAACATAAATTAAAAAACGGTAAAACACTATATAACAAAAGAAAAATTACTAAAATAAAAAATAAAAAATAATTTAGAATACAAAAAAATAAAAAAATCATTTTTTGAAAAATAAAAAAATATTACAAAAAATTCAAAAATATTTTTTAATAAAATATATTTTAAATTTTCCCTATATATCAAGCAAAAATGATAAAAAAGTAATTGAAAAAAATGGCAAAACATATGAAATTAGCCCGTTTTTAACAAAAATGTAACAAAATTGTAATATTTTTTTGAACAAAAAAATAAAACGTGTAAAACAAACAAAAAAACAACCACAAATTGACCTAAAGACACAAACGACGCTTTTTGACAACAAACCCAAAACCGCTAAAAATCAACCAAAAACGGATGTGGATACATAAAAAATAGGCGTTTGACATTATTAAAATACTAGGTTAATATATGTATACAAACAAAACAACAAGATAGAACAAAATAATTTGTAAAAAATGAATTATAAAAACTATCAAAAGTTTAGATAAAAAATATATGGGGGGTAACGAATATGCAAGTAATAAAAAGAGACGGAAAAGTAGTAGATTATGATAAAGAAAAAATAGTAATAGCAATAGGAAAAGCTAATAAAGAAGTAAGACCAAAAGAAAGAGCTTCTAAAGAAGAAATTAATGAGATTATAAACTATATAGAAGAACTAGGCAAAAAAAGAATTCTAGTAGAAGATATTCAAGACATTATAGAAGAACAATTAATGTCTTTTGGAAAATATACATTAGCTAAAAAATATATTACTTATCGTTACACTAGAGAATTAGTAAGAAAAGCTAATACAACAGACCAATCTATTAAAGAACTAATAGAAGGTGAAAGTGAATATTGGAATAATGAAAATTCAAACAAAAATGCTAGAGTAGTAACAACACAAAGAGATTACTTAGCAGGTATTACCAGCACAGATATTACTAGAAGATTTTTATTACCAGAAGATGTCGTAAAAGCACATGACGAAGGAATAATTCATTTTCACGATGCAGACTATTTTGCACAAAATGCATTAACAAATTGTGAATTAATCAATTTAGAAGATATGCTACAAAATGGTACAATAATGAATGGAGTTATGATAGAAAAACCACATAGATTTTTAACAGCTATGACAATAGCTACACAAATTATCTTAGGAGTTACATCTTCAACATATGGCGGGGCTACAGTATCTTTAACACATTTAGCACCATTTGTAAAAAGCAGCTATGACAGATATTATAAAAAATATAAACAAAGAGGACTAACAGAAGAGCAATGTAAAGAATTTGCAAACCAAGATACTAAAAAAGAAGTAGCAGATGGAGTACAAACTTTTAACTATCAAGTTAATTCAATGACAAATACTAACGGACAGGCACCATTTTTATCTGTTTGTATGTATTTAGGGGAAACAGAAGAATACAAAACAGAATTAGCTATGATAATTGAAGAATTTTTAAAACAAAGAATAGAAGGATTTAAAAATGAAAAAGGAATATATGTAACACCAGCTTTCCCAAAACTACTTTATGTATTAGAAGAAGACAATATTCATAAAGAAAGTAAATATTGGTATTTAACAGAACTTGCAGCAAAATGTACTGCTAAAAGACTAGTACCAGACTATATTTCAGAAAAGAAAATGCTAGAATACAAAATAGACAAAAATGAAAATGGAAATTGCTATCCTTGTATGGGATGCCGTTCTTTCTTAACACCATACGTAGACCCTGAAACTAATAAACCAAAATATTATGGAAGATTTAATCAAGGTGTTGTAACAATAAATTTAGTAGATGTAGCATTATCTTCAAATCAAGAAGAAGATAAATTTTGGAAAATTTATGATGAAAGATTAGAACTATGCCATAAAGCACTAAAAATAAGACACGAAAGACTAAGCAAAGTAACAAGCGACGTAGCACCAATTTTATGGCAACATGGAGCATTAGCTAGACTACAAAAAGGAGAAAGCATTCATAAATTATTACACAATGGATATTCAACAATTTCACTTGGATATGCAGGACTATATGAATGTGTAAAATATATGACTGGAAATAGTCATACAGACGGTGGTGTAGGAGAAGAATTTGCTTTAAAAGTAATGCAAAGATTAAACGATAAATGCAAAGAATGGAAAGAAGCAGAAAATATTGACTACAGTGTATATGGAACTCCTATTGAATCTACAACATATAAATTTGCAAAATGCTTAAAGAAAAGATTTGGAACAATAGAAGGAATTACAGATAGAGGATATATTACAAATTCTTATCACGTACCAGTATTTGAAGAAATTGATGCATTTTCTAAATTAAAATTAGAAAGCAAATTCCAAAAATTAAGCCCTGGTGGAGCAATATCTTATGTAGAAACACCTAACTTACAAAATAATTTAGAAGTTGTACTACAAATAATTCAATTTATTTATGACAATATTATGTATGCAGAATTAAATACAAAATCAGACTATTGCCAAAAATGTGGTTTTGATGGAGAAATATTAATTGATGATAATATGGAATGGTATTGCCCAAGTTGTGGAAACAGAGACCATAATACATTAAACGTAGCAAGAAGAACTTGCGGATATATAGGAAGCCAATTCTGGAACAAAGGAAGAACACAAGAAATTAAAGAAAGAGTACTTCATATTGATAACAAAGATGACGAATAATTAATATCTAATTATATATTGCGGAAGGAAGATAACTATGAGATACAACAAAATTAGAAAAATGGATATAGCAGATGGACCAGGAGTAAGAGTATCTATATTTATGCAAGGATGTACATTTAACTGCAAAAATTGCTTTAACCCAGAAACACATGACTTTAACGGCGGAAAAGAATTTACACAAGAAACCATTGATAGAGTAATGGAATTATGTAATAACGAAAATGTAGAAGGACTATCAATTTTGGGCGGAGAACCAATGCATCCAAACAATATAGAAGGAACTACAAAATTAGCAAAAATTTTTAAAGAAAAATTTCCAAATAAAAATTTATGGGTATGGACAGGTTTCTTATTTGACAGAGACTTAAAAGATAAAGAAGTATTAAAATATATAGATGTTTTAATAGATGGACAATATAAAGATGAGCTACACAATCCTTCTTTAGAATGGAGAGGTTCTGAAAATCAAAGAGTAATTGATGTACAAAAAAGTTTAAAAAATGGTAAAGTGACAGTTTGGGGAGAAATCTCCTAACTGGCACTTTTGCTGTATAAAAATAGGAGGTAAAAAATGAATAATATTAAAATATTTGCTTGTCCAACAGCAGAAGAGTTTACAGAAGAAATATGTGAAAATTTGAATTTGCCACAAGGAAAAGTTGAATGCTATAAATTTGCAAACGACAATAACTTTGTACAATTTAAAGAAACGGTAAGAGAACAAGATGTGTTTTTAATACAAACAACAATGCCACCAGTTAATGAAAGAATTATGGAACTATTAATTATGATAGATGCAGCTAAAAGAGCGTCAGCACATAGAATAAATGTAGTATTACCATATTACATTTACTCTAGATCAGATAAAAAAGATCAACCACGAGTACCAGTAACAGCAAAACTTTTTGCACAATTATTAGAATCAGCGGGAGCAAGCAGAGTAATAACATGTGACCTACATAACCCTGCAATTCAAGCATATTTTAATATTCCTTGCGATAGATTAACAGGACAACATATATTACAATCATATTTTGACAGCAAACAAATTGAAAATAAAGTAGTAGTAGCAACAGATGCAGGAAGTTCTAAAAAAGCATATAAATATTCAACATATTTTCATTGCCCAATGGCTTTAATTGATAAGAGAAGAGCTGGTAATGATGATAAAGCGGTAGCGGCAAATATTATAGGGGATGTAAAGGATAAAACAGCAATTATATTTGATGATGAAGTGAGTACAGCAGGAACCATGGTAGAAGCAGCAAAAATATTAAAAGAAAATGGAGCAAAACAAATATATGCAGCTTGTACACACGGAATTCTATGTGGACCAGCAATAGAAAGAATACAAAATTCACCAATAAAAGAGTTAATAGTAACCAACACTGTGCCATTGCCAAAAGAAAAACAAATAGAAAAAATAAAGGTGTTATCTATAGCACCACTATTTGCAGAGGCAATAAGAAGAATAAACGAAGCTCAGCCATTAGGAGATTTGTTTGAATTTGATAAATAAACGCGACAATTTACAGAAAATTATGTATAAATATTGACAAATTCAACCAAGACGGTTATAATATTTAACGTGAAATATTATAATTTCAGTAAAATCCCACACGTAAGAGTGTAACTACTGAAGGGAGGGAAACAAAAAATGTCAGAAGTTAAAGTTAATAATGGTAATATAGAAGATGCCTTAAAAAGGTTTAAAAGACAATGCGCAAGAAATGGTGTTTTACAAGAAGTAAGAAAAAGAGAACACTATGAAAAACCAAGTGTAAAAAGAAAGAAAAAATCAGAGGCAGCAAGAAAAAGAAAATTTTAAGAAACAAAAAACGGGTTGAAGATTACTAGTAATTTTCAGCCTATTTTTGAATTAATCTGTAAAAAGGAGAGAAAATTATGTTAAAAGAAAAATTGTTAGAAGACTTAAAGAATTCTATGAAGGACAAAAATACAATTAGAAAAAATGTTATTCAAATGGCAAGAGCAGCTATTTTGCAAGTAGAAAAAGATAAACAAATAGAAGTAACTGATGAGCAAATAGTAGAAATCATAGCAAAAGAAACTAAAAAAAGAAAAGATTCTATAGCTGACTATGAAAAAAGCGGAAGAGAAGACTTATTAAGCCAAATTAAAGAAGAAATAGCTATATTAGAAGAATACTTACCAGAACAACTATCAGCTGAAGAAATAGAAAAAGAAGTAAAAGAAATAATTAACCAATTAGGAGCAACATCTATAAAACAAATGGGACTAGTAATGAAAACTGCAAAAGAAAAACTGGGAGCAGCAGCAGACGGAAAAACAATAAATGAAGTTGCTAAAAAAATATTGCAATAAAATTTAAAAAAGGACTATTTATTTAGTTCTTTTTTGCTTGTTGTAGACTGTTTAGGGTGAAGTTTTTTATTTTTCTGCGTTCCGTCCCAACTGCGTAACAAACCGTAAAACAAATTGCTTAACCGTACGGGCAATTTGTTAACGGTTTATAACTTGCCGGTCCCCACACAAGCTCCACTTGAAAATCTAAAAAACTTCACCCTAAATAGGCTGCTACAGTTGATTATAAATTGTAACAAACAATTATAGAATTAATTACTACAAAATCCAAATAAACTATTGAATAAATTTCTTCTAATAGATTATAATATACTTAAATTTTAAATAAAGAAAAGAGGGTAAATAATGAATTATCAAAAGCAAGAAATAAAACAAGGAATTACACTACATCAAATTAATACACAAAACTACAAAACAAATTTAAATGCTATATTTTTAGCAACTCCATTAAAAAAAGAAAATGTTACTCTAAATGCTTTATTAACAGCGGTATTAAGAAGAGGAACTAAAAATATACCATCACAAGATTTAATTAGTCAAAAATTAGAAATGATGTATGGTGCAAGCTTTGATTGTGGCGTTGAAAAAACTGGAGATAATCATATTATAAAATTCTATTTAGAAACATTAAGTGAAGAATTTTTACCATCATCAGAAAACATTTTAAAAGAAGCAATAGAAATTTTAACAGATATAGTATTTAATCCATTAATAGAGGAAAATAGTTTTAAAAAAGAATATGTAGAGGGCGAAAAGCAAAACTTAAAACAAATTATTCAATCAAAAATAGATAATAAAACAAAATATGCATATGACAGATGTATTGAAGAAATGTTTAAAAATAAACCATACGGACTATACAAATATGGTTATATAGAAGATTTAGAAAAAATAACTCCAGAGCAATTATACAATTACTACAAAAACTTAATTAGTAATTGTAAAATAGATATATTTTATTCTGGAACAGTAAATAAAGATGAAGTAAAGAAAATAATAGAACAAAACGAAAATATTCAAAAATTAGCTCCAAGAAAACCAAATTATATTGTAAATAATGAAACAACAGAGCCAGTAGAACAAAAAGAACCTAATATAGTAAATGAAAGTATGCAAATAGCACAAGGAAAATTGGTTTTAGGACTAAATATAAATGAAACTGCAGAAAACTCTAGATTTATAGCATCTGTATATAATGCAATTCTTGGAGGAGGAGCAAACTCAAAGTTATTCCAAAATGTACGTGAAAAGCAAAGTTTAGCATATACAGCAAATTCAAGATATATAAGAGTAAAAAATTGTATATTTATTAACTGCGGAATTGAAATACAAAATTATGAAAAAGCATTAAATACAATTAAAGAACAATTAGAAGATATGAAAATTGGAAATTTTACACAAGAAGATATAGATAATAGTAAAAAACTAATATTAGCATCTGTTGAAGCAATTACAGAAGAACAAGATACAGAAATAACATACTACTATGGACAAGAGCTTGCTGACAGATTTGTAAGTATAGAAGAATATATGCAAAAAATAAAAGAAGTAACTAAGGAACAAGTGGTTAATTTAGCACAAACTGTAAATATTAATACTATTTATTTCTTAAAAGATTAAAACATATTAATAAAATTTTAATTTACTATAAATCATATATGCCGCTTATGACGGGCAGACTGCACTGCGAATAGAAATTGTATTTCTCGGTTCGTAGCGCCCTCATCAGAGATGAGATTCCCTACTCACCTGCAAAACAATTTCTAATTCTTGCTCCGCTAGCCCCCGTCATTGCGTTCTATATATAATTTATAGCAAATTAAAAAATAAATAAAGGAGAAATTTAAATATGAAAATTATAGAAAGTTCAAAAATCAAAGAAAAAGCATATATAGAAAAACTAGAAAATGGACTAAATATAATAATAATTCCAAAACAACACACAAAGAAAAAATATGTAATATGGGGAACACATTTTGGGTCAATAGACAATAGATTTATAATGCCAAAAACAGGGGAAGAAGTATTTATACCAGACGGAGTTGCACACTTCCTTGAACATAAAATGTTTGAACAACCAAATGGAACAAATAGCTTAGATACATTAATGGCATTAGGAATAGATGCAAATGCATACACAACAAATGACCACACAGCATATTTGTTTGAATGTACAGACCATTTTGAAGAAGGCTTAGATGAACTTATGGATTATGTACAACACCCATATTTTACAGATGAAAATGTAGAAAAAGAAAAAGGTATAATAGGTCAAGAAATAAAAATGTATGATGATGATCCGGGCTGGCAATTATATATGAACGCAATGGACTGTATGTACCAAGAAAACCCAATTAAAATAGACATTGCAGGAACTGTAGAATCAATTAGCAAAATAGACCCAGATGTATTATATAAATGCTATAACACATTTTATCATCCATCAAATATGACAATGGTAATATGTGGAGACTTTAACCCAGAAAAACTATTAGAAGAAATTAAAAAACGTTTAGAGCCAAAAGAAAGTCAGGGAGATATAAAAAGAATATATACTAAAAAAGAAGAAAAAATTAATAAACCCGAAAAAATAGTTCAAATGGAAGTAAGTACTCCAATATTTATGATGGGATATAAAGACACCCAAAATAGCCAAGAATCAAAAGTAAAAAAACATATAGCAATAGAAATACTACTAAATATGATTATAGGAAAAAGTTCTAAACTATATAAAGAACTCTACGAAGAAGGGTTGTTAGTTGCACAACCAGACTTTGACTATGAATTTAGTTCACAGTATTCACACATATTAATATCTGGAACAACAAAAGACCCTGAAAAAGTAGTGGAAAAAATAACACAAAAAGTTGAACAAATGAAGAATGAAGGATTAAACGAAGAAGAATTTGAAAGATCAAGAAGAAAATTATATGGAGACTATGTAATAGAATATAATAGTGTTGCAAATATAGCTAGAATGTTTTTAGCAGACTCTATGAAGCAAATTCACAGCTTTGACTATATAGAAGAATTTGAAACAGTAACCAAAGAATATACTCAAAATACACTAAAAGAAATATTCAAAAAAGAAAATCAAATTTTATCTATAGTTGAACCAAATAAATAAAATAATACACATACTTGCAAATATTTATAAATCAACTAATTTTTAATTTTTTCAAAAAAAGCGGAAAAATGTCGAACGAAAAATTAGCAAAATACTACAAAATAAGCAAAAACTCATTGACTAATATGTAAAAATATGGTATTTTAGAAGTATACAAAGGAAAAAATTAAAAAAGGAGTGTGATTTTTATGCTAAATGATGAAATTTGTAAATTAAGAGAAAAATTAAACAACAGTATTCTTAGTGGAGAAGACTATAGCATTACTTATCAAATTAGTGTAGAATTAGACGAACTAATTGCTAAATATTATAGTATGGAAATAAAATCACAAAATAAAAATGTAAGGATTATGCAATTAGCAAAAGGCTAAAATTAATATATATAAAGTAAAATGGAAAAGTTGGTAAACCTAACTTTTCTATTTTGCATTATGCCTAAATATTACAAAATCATTACATTTTTATTACATTTTCATTAAAAACTTAAAAAATAAAAAAATATATGTTATATTAATACTTGAAAACTAATAAAAAATAATTTATAATATATAAAATTATAAAAGGTGGAAAAGCAAATGACAAAAAACAAAACAATTCTTGTATTTATAACAATATTCTTTATTTTAGCAATGGTTATTATACCAACAATTAGTAATGCAACTAGTCCAATAGAGCATCCTGAATATTATGATCCAAGCAAACGGTGGAATAGCATCGGGCGATGAAAAAATTATTAAAGACAAAGCAAATTCTATAATAGGTGCAGTTGTTACAGTAGGAGTAGTAGCATCAGTTATAACTTTATTAATATTAGGAATTAAATATATGGTAGGTAGTACAGAAGAAAAAGCAGAGTACAAAAAAAGTATGGTTCCATACCTTATAGGGGCAGTACTTTTGTTTACAACTTCAACTATAGTTTCAATTATAGCAAGCATTACACAAGAAACTTTTAAATAATATTTGCAAAATGGTGTTTTTTGTAGTATAATAAGAAAAAAAGGAAAAAAGCTATGGTAAAAAAGGTATTTTTAATTTTAATATTAACCATATTACTAATTAGTACTACAAACATAGTACAAGCTTCAAGTATTTTTCAAGGAGCAGATAATTGGATAGAAAATGGAGCTAATTCCGCAGGTACTGTAATAAAGCAAGACAAACTAGACCTTATGAATAATACTTTATACAATATTTTATTAATTATTGGAACTGCTACAGCTGTAATAGTAGGAGCTGTACTAGGAATACAATTTATTACAGGCAGTGTAGAACAAAAAGGAAAAATAAAAGAAGCACTAATTCCATTTGTAATAGGATGTGTAGTAATATTTGGAGCATTTGGAATTTGGAGAATAGTAATAACAATACTAAAATAAATGTGATTTTAAAATTGTTTCATAAAAAGAAACATTTGCAATAAAAAATATAAAAATAAAAAGGAGGATATTTATGAAAAAAATTGTAAAAATAGTTAGTGTATTAATGCTTATGCTTGCAGTACTTATTACTTTAAGCACAATGAGTAAAGCTGGTGAAGTTAATCCTTCAGAATTAGCTGGTCAATTAACAGGAACAACAAGTGGTGCACAACAAGACGTAATGAATATGGGAAACCAAATTATTGGTATTATTACAACTGTTGGTGTTGTAGTTGCTGTTGTTATACTATTAGTATTAGGTATTAAATATATGATGGGTAGTGCTTCAGAAAAAGCAGAATACAAGAAAACAATGATTCCTTACTTAGTTGGTGCCATCTTAATTTTTGGTGCATCTGCAATCACAAAAGTAGTTGTAGCACTAGCTTCTGGACTAGGTGGAAACGGATAATATTACAAAAACATTACAAATATATTACAAATATATTAAAAGTGCATAAAAATGCACTTTTTTTTATTTTTTAGTTACATTTTTCGATAATATTTGCTATAATATATATTGAATAAAAATAAATAGTTAAAATACTAGAAAAACAAAGGAGGACACATAATGGGAACATACAATTTACCCAGAAATGTAAAAGGTGAAAATAGAATATTATTCATATTTACAACCAAAAGCTTAATTTATACAGTAGTAGCAGCAGGAATTGGTTTATTGTTTAATTTTATATTTTCTATGTTAAATATGACCTTAGTAGGAATAGTTATAGTTGCAGTATTTGCATTAATAGGATTTGGAATAGGCACAATAAAAGTTCCTGAAATAGCTAAATTTGAGTTTAGCAAAAAAACAGGTGGAGAAAACTTAGATGATGTTATAAGAAGAGCAATAAAATTTAATACAAAAGGTAGAAAAATATACGTATACAAGGAGGATAAAAATAATGAATAATAGTACTAATGACATACTTACAATAGCTCTAATATGTGTCTTTGCAGTTATGATGGTATTGCTAGTAATTTTTTGTATTTTATACTTAAAAACTAAAACTAAAGAGAAAAAGTCAAATAATATACAAGCAACAACCCAAGACAGCAAAAAAACAACAAAAACAACAAAATCATACACGGTAGATTCAATATTTGACTTTATGGAATTTGATAAAATTGAAGACAATATGATAATAACAAAGAATGGAACTAAATATGTAATGGTAGTTGAATGTCAAGGTGTAAACTATGACTTAATGTCTGAAGTTGAAAAAAATGCAGTAGAAGAAGGGTTTATTCAATTTTTAAATACATTAAGACATCCAATTCAAATATATACACAAACAAGAACAATTAACCTAGAAAATAGTATACAAACATATAAAACAAAAGTTAATGAAATTGAAGCAGAACTAGAAAAACAAAGAATGAAATATGAACAAATGGTTAATTCAGATTTATATACAGAAGAACAATTACACGCAGCATTCTTTGAACTAACAAAAGCAACAAACTTATACGAATATGGAAAAGACATTATTTATACAACTGAAAAAATGAGTTTAAACAGAAATGTATTAAATCAAAAATATTATGTTGTTATTCCATACTATCCAGAAGAATTAGGAGAAAACAATTTTGATAAAAAAGAAATTACAAACCTAGCATTTTCAGAGTTATATACTAGAGCACAATCAATAATAAGAACATTATCAGTTTGCGGTGTTAATGGAAAAGTTTTAAATTCTGATGCTTTAGCAGATTTATTATATGTAGCATATAACCGTGATGATGCAGAACTATATGGAGTAGACAAAGCTATACAGGCAGGATATGACGAATTATATTCAACAGCTCCAGATGTTATTGACAAAAAAATAAAAGCCTTAAATGAGAAAATAGAAAAAGAAGCATTTGAAAAAGCTAATAGAACGGTATTAGAAGCAAAATCAGAAAAAGAAAAAGCATTAGAACAAAAAGAAGAATCAATGGAAAATTTAATTGATAAAATGGCTAAAATGATTATAGAGCAAAACAAACATATTGTTGGAAAAGACGTTGCCAAAAGTGCTATAGAAAAAATAGAAGCAGATACAGCAAAAAGAAGAGGAAGACCTAAAAAACAAGCTACAGAAAATTCGGTAGAAGGAGGTACAAAAGATAATGGCTAAAAAGGACAAACAAATAGATGATATTATACAAGGACAACACAATGACTACACAAAACCTGAAGAATACAAAATTTTAAGAAAAAAGACAATAAAAGAATTAATTGCTCCATCTGGTATTGACTCTAGTAACATAGACCATTTAGAGATAATATCAAATGTTACAAGATATGCAAGAAGCTTTTTTGTATCAAGTTTACCAAGAATGTGTACATTCCCAGAATTATTTAGAGATATGTACTTATTTGGAGATATAAATACATCAATATACATAAACCCAATTCAAGAATCTAGATCACAAAATGAACTTAACAGAGTAATAAACGAACTAGAAACAGAAAGAATTGTAGCGGCAGATAGAGGTAATATAAATAGAGAAAGTACATTAAGCCAAAAAAGATTAGAAGCAGAACAATTAAGAGACGAAATTGCAGCTGGATTTAATAAACTTTATGAAGCATCTATTGTTGCAACTTTATTTGCGTATAGTTTAGAAGATTTAGACAAGTATACAAAATTACTTGCAACAGAAATGTCTAAGTCATTAGTAAATATAAAAAGCGCTTGGGCAATGCAAGAAGATGCTTTTAAATCAAACCTTCCATTAATGGATGATAAAATTAAAAAAACACATACTTTTGACCGTAGATCTATGGGAACAGTATTCCCATTTACTACATCAGAAGTAGGACATCCTTCTGGAATACCATTAGGAATAAATAAACAAACTGGAGTACCAATTTTATTTGATAACTTCCACAATTCTTTAACAAATTATAATATGGTTATATTTGCTAAATCTGGTGCTGGTAAATCAGTTACAATGAAAACTTTAATTTCTCGTTCAGCAGTATTAATGGGAATACAAAGCTTAGCACTAGACGCTGAGGGTGAATATAGCATAGTTGCAGAAAGCTTAGGTGGAATAAATGTAGTACTTTCACCAACATCAAAAACAGTTATAAATATATTTGATATTGAAACAGAGGTTATAAAAGACGAAATTACAGGTAGAGACAGACTAGTACTTAATGTTGAAAACAAAGTAGAGGACGTTACACAAGCTCTACTTACAATGGCAAGAGGTAGTACAAGAAGCCAAGAAGTAAACGAGCTTACAAAACAAATTATAGCAGAATCTGTTGCTGAAGAATATGCAGCACACGGAATTACATCAGACCCAAACAGCTTATATGAAGCATCAGGAGACCAAATGAATGCAAATATGTTAGGAAAAGAAAAGAAAAAAATGCCAACAATAGGTTCATGGTACAGAAGAATACAAAATAAAGCTGCGGAAAACACAAACCAAGACTATAACTTCCATTACAGCTATTTATTAAAAGTTATGAAACAATACATAAGAGAATATGATGGACAAATGGCATATTTTGATGGACAATCTACCTTTGACTTATTAGATGGTACATTATTTATTAACCTAGATATATCACAACTAGAAGAAAGATTTGCAAGACCACTAGCACAACAAATTTTGCTAGCTTGGATTTGGGAAAAATATGTTAAGAAAAATAGTGAAGATAGAAGCAAAGCTTCAAAGAAAAGGGTTTTAGTTGATGAAGCTTGGATGCTTTTACCATACCCAGAAGCTGTAGACTTCTTAAATACTATGGCAAGACGTGCCAGAAAAAGAAATGTATCTTTGGCAATTATATCTCAAAGATTTCAAGACTTTTATGAAAAACCAGAAGCACAAGCAGTATTAACATCATCTGATACTAAGCTATTTTTAGCACAAGATAAATCTGAAATACAATATTTAAAAGAAGTATTTAAATTAAGTGGTGGAGAAGCAAACTTTTTAACTACTTGTTTTAAAGGAGAAGGTTTATTAAAAGTAGGACCAGATAGTGCAATTATTCAAATACAACCTACTGCAAAGGAATTTGAATTCGTTGAAACGAACTTAAATAAATTAGCACAGATGAAAAGCAAAAAAATGAGATAACAAAATTTATTAGGGAGGATAATATGAAATTTCTTACTAAAAAAAGCATAACTCAAAAGATAATAATAGCAGTCATAATTTCAATATTATTTGGTTTTGCGTTTCCAACGTATTCTCAAGCAGATGTATTTGGAGTGCTATTTGACCCAATATTTGAATTTGTAGCAGGAATAGGAGATTCAATATTAGCATTATTACAAAATTACTTATATAATGGAAGAACAGACCTAACTGGACGGACTGGGTAGTATATTAATGGGGAAAAGTTATTTTAAAAAGTTTCAATCAAAGTATCCAGAGATGGCATATAATCCTTCTGCGGGAAAAGAACCAGTTAAGATAGATGACGATATGTTTGACGACGTGAGTTTAGCTGGAATATTGACTACATTTGTATGTGGGGGAGCAATTTTAGGAGGAGCAGACTTAGTTATAGATCTTTTAAATGGACCTAATTATACAATACCAATTCTTCAATATTCAGTTGACAAAATATTTGCGGGTAAAATACCAGCATTTGATATAAACTTTATTAGTCCAAAAGATTGGGAAGACAGCGACAAAAATGATTTATCTATAACTGCAAAAATTAGCAATACTATATCACAATGGTATAATGCTTTAAGAAATATAGCTATTGTTGGATTACTATCAGTATTATTATATACAGGAATTAGAATTTTAATTAGTAGTGCAGCAGATGATAAAGCAAAATATAAACAAAGACTATTTGACTGGTTTGTTGCAATGTGTTTACTATTCTTTATGCATTATATAATGGCTGGTATAATAGGATTAATAGAAATTATAAATGAGACAATTGGAGCAGATATGAGTTCTATACCTGTTCAAATATTACAAAATGGCAGTCCTGTATTAGAGTTTAATACAGATCTAATGGGACTTATAAGGCTACAAATGCAATATAAAGATATAGGAGTTAAGACAACTTATTTTATACTATATATAGCATTATTAGTATATACCTGTAAATATACCTGGGTATATATGAAAAGAACTATAACAATGGCATTTTTAACAATTATTGCACCTCTAGTTGCTATGACATATCCAATAGATAAAATGAATGATGGAAAAGCGCAAGCATTTAGTGCTTGGATAAAAGAATATATATTTACAGCCTTATTACAACCATTCCATTTAATAATATATACAGTACTGGTTGGATCTGTAGCTATGCTTGCAGCAAATAATCCTATATATGCTATTATGGTAATTGCATTTATGGGACCAGCAGAAAAAATGTTACGTAAATTCTTTGGATTTGATAAAGCTTCAACACCAGGAACTTTAAGTTCAGCAGGAGCAATGTTTGGTGGAGCAGCAGCATATAATCTATTTAAAAAAGGCGTTGGACTTATAGGAGGCAAAGTGGCTTCAGGTGGTGGAAGCGGAGGAAACAGCAATGTTAGAACAAGAGAAAATCAAGTTGAAGATCCAAATTCACCTAATGGATATGAAGCTTTTGCAAATAGCAATAATAGAAATTTAGGAACAATGGAAAATAGTGTTTTGTCAAGAAATAATTCACCAGAAAATAATACTAATGAACAAACTGCACAACAAAGGATGTTAGAAGCGTACGACGAAAACTATGGAACAGACGCATATGATAATGCTGAAAGAGAAGCAATGGCAAGAGAGGCATATCAACCAGAATCACCTGAAATGTCTGCTGATGAACTTGCAAAATGGTTAAAAGAAGAACAAGGCTGGGATGATGATTCTATTAATAAATATTTAAGAGATAATGGATATATTGCTGATTCTACTACACCACAAGAGTCAGAAGAATCACAAGAATCACAAGAATCACAAGAATCACAAAAAGAAAGAAAAGAAAAAATTAAAAGAGCAATAACACCACCAGTAGTGAAAAAAGCAAAAAATTGGACAAGAAGAAACTTAGGAACTGAAGAAGCACGAAAAGTAACAGCAGAAAAAGCTTTAAAAGCAGCAGGAAAATTTGCAGGAAGAGTAGCTGTTGCAGGAGTTACTGGAGCGGTAGGAATAGGTATGGGAATTGCTGGAGATGACTTAGAAGATGTATTAAAATATGGCGCAGCTGGAACTGCCTTAGGGGCATCTGTAGCGCCTGCAATAGGAAAAAGAATTGCAAACTCAGAAACAGGTCAATCTATAAGTAGAGCAAGTGGAAGAATGCTCTATGGAAGTGATGAGATGGCAAATGTTATTAGAGAAAGACAGAAAATAATATCATCAGGAGAAATGAGACAAGAGGTTATGAACAACTATTATGATTCAGATGGAAATCGCTATAGTGGAAAACAATTAGATGATATGGAACAAAGACTAATTTCTCATAGACTTGCAGGAATTTCAGACCCTTCTGATAGAAAGAAAACAATGAAATTAGAAGACAAAATGAGAAAAGAACTAAAAGAAAATCTACCAGAAAGTGAAAGAGAAAATAAAGAAAGAATACAAGAAACAAATGAGCAGGCTAAAGTAATGGCACAAACAATAGCTAAAATGGCTAAAGGCGTTGATGCAGGCAAATTATCAGATGAAAAATATGTTGAAGGAAAACTAAAAGAATTTGAAAGAGGAATAAAAAATGCTAACTCAGAATTAAGCGATAGAGAAGTGTCTGCAAATGCTAAACAAATGATGAATTATGTGAAAGATTATTATAAAACACCACGTTAAATAATAAAATAGGAGGCTATAATTACAATGAATAAATTTATTAGATTTTTTAACCAAAATAAAAAAGGAATAATAAAAGTTATTATAATTATAGCTTTTGCTTTTATTCTTTTACAGCTTGTAAATAGTTTATTAAAACCAAATAAAAGTAATAATAATAAATTACAACAAAATATAAAAGATAATGACAGACCAAATCAATCTGTAATAACAGGACAAGAACTTTCAGAAAAAGTAACTGAAGAAAATATTGACATTATAAAACAATTTGTAAAGTACTGTAACAATAAAGAAATTGAGCAAGCCTATTCTTTATTATCAGATGACTGTAAACAAGAATTTAACAATAGTATAGATACATTTAAATCTAGATACTATAATAATATCTTTAAAACAAACAAAACATATAATCTAGAATTATGGATTAGTAATAAAGGTTATTATACCTATAAAATACTATATTATGAAGATAACTTACTAGCAACAGGTGGAGCTGGAATTAACAATAACATAGAAGACTATATTACAATAATTAACCAAAATGGTGAAAACAAAATTAATATAAATGGATTTATAGGAAAAGAAATTATTAATAAATCAAAATCAATAAAAGATGTAGAGATATTAATAAATAGTAAAAATGTGTATAGAGATTATGAATCATATAATATAACAATTAGAAATTATACAGAAAATACAATAACTATAAGTGATGGAGAAACAGCAGAAGATATATGCTTATTAGATAAAAATAATGTAAAATATTTATCTTTTATAGAAGAATTACCAGAATACGACTTATCACTAAAAGCAAAAAGACAAACAACATTAAATATAAACTTTAACAAAATTTATGATACATACAGAATTATTAAAAAAATAAAATTTGGCAACATAAATTTAGGGGATGACCTTAATCAAGCAATAGATATAATAATAGAATTATAAAAAGAAGGTGAGTAAAATGGACGAAGAACAAAATAATGAGCAATCTTTAGGCGAAAAAGTAGGTAATGACATTCAAGATACAACAAATCTAGTAAAAGATGGTACAAATTTAGCTAAAGACATTGGTACAGGAAACGTATTAGGTATAGCAAAAGATTCTTTCAACTTATTAAAAAATAAAAAATTTTGGCTAATATTAGGCATATCAATATCATTACCAATAATTTTAATTATAGCACTTGCTTCCTTTGTTCACTCTACTTATGATACGATAGCAAACAAAGTTCAAGAAACAACAGCTAAAATTACTGAATTTTATGAATTAGATAAAAACACAGGTATCATAACTATTGATGATGACCAAATAGACGAAATTATAGATGCAATGGAAGAAATAGGAATAGATCTAGATGAATTAAACCTTATGGGGGATGTTGACTATACTGATCCTGAAATAGAAAAGGAAAATAGAGAAGCATTAAGAAAATATGTAAGAAAATTTTATGAAGCTCAAGCTTCAACACAAACAGTTTATCCAAAACCAGATTGGCTAGATAAATTATTTCATATAGGAGATACATATGGTTCCGTATATATACATAGAACCAAAGGAGAACAGGAAATAGAACCAAAATCCAAAGAAACATTACTAGAATATATACCATACGCACAAATAAAACAAATTGCAGAAGGTGGAACACAAAGAGATATTTGGGAAATAAGAAGATACTATTCAATAGATGAACAGGGCAAACTAGTAATACCTTATTGGACAACCTCTGAAGTAAATGGGGTAGTGCAATCAGTCAAGATAAGTCTCAAATCAATTGATTATAAAAATAGCATATCACAATACACTACATCAATGAATTTTTTCTTTTATTTAGCAATGATATCAAGAAACCCTGAATTTGTTTCAGCAGTAGCCGATATGGCAAAAACTGCAGAAATACATCTAACAATTATAGACAATGAAAATAAACAAACAGAAACAGAAAAATACTATGAAACAAAAAATTGGAAAATTGGACCTAAAGATGTATATGGACCTGATGGAGAACGACTAGACGATATTCCTGCTGAACGGACCATTTACTAATTATCCTAATGACCAAACACCAAAAACAACTAGAACAACAGTTAATACGAGCGTAGCTGTTCAATTAAAAATAACATATGTAAAAACTTGGTTTTGTGAACAGACAATAACATATAGCAAAAAAGAAACAGGACCAGACTATTCAGATTTTTATTATGATGCTAGCAATGACTTTTCTTTAGAAGATGACCCAGAACCACAAGACCCAGATTACAATGAAAAAGCAATATGGTATACAAACAAGCATAAAACTGTTGATATAACAAGACAAGGCTATACATATAAAGAAGGTACTAGAAGTGACGTAGAAGATAGAACTGGAGAAAAAGGAGATCCAGGAATTAAAGATAAAAATAATAACAACAAAGTTGATGAAGATGAAAAAATAGATGAAGAAACCACATTTTTAGGTTTAATGGATAACTTTTTTAGAATACCAAAAACAGACAGATATGAAGCAGCAGGAAAAATAAACCTAGTTAATGGTGCAGAATGGCTATTTGAATTAATGCAGAAGGATGCATCTTTACAAAATTTAGAACAACTTATGAGATACATTATGTATAAATATACAGGTAAAGACTATGGAGTCACAGAGTTTAGTATGCAAATATTTGATGCAAAAGATTTTATTGAAATTTCAGGTGGAGGCTCAAAGTTATTAAAAGAATATATACACTATTGGGAAAATGGATCAGGAGCACCTACAAATGCAGATGGCACAAAATATATAGTACACGATGATGGGGCAGGACACCCAACAGTTGGTTATGGCGTAGACATATATAATAGTGGATATTTAAATGAATTTTTATCAGCAGGATATTCAACAGAAATTGGAGCAGAAATAGATATAGAATTTGTAGATGCACTAGAAGATAGAGAAATAAATTCAAATCTAGAAACTATAAAAGCTATGACAAATGGATTAGACTTAACAGGATATCAGATAAATGCTTTAGTATCAAGAGCATACAATTGTGGAGTTGGTGGAGCTATTACAACTTTAAGAGGTTCTCCAAGTATGGATTTTGTTGGTTCATACAATGCTTATTGGAATTCAGAAACAGATGATTATTTTGAAGAACAAAATCCTAATGCAAATTTTGGACATAGCCTATACACACAATATATGTCTAAACCAGTAACATCTAATAATAAGTATATGTTAGGACTAGAAAGAAGAAGAAAATCAGAATGGACACTATTCCAAACTGGATATTATGATGTACTAGATAAATGGCATACAGGTGGAGGAGATTTAGTGGCAGCATGCGAAGAATTAACACAAATGCTTATAGCAAGAAATGCACATTACAGTTTAGACTATGGACTAATTTCACGGAGACATAGAAAGATGCTATAATGAAGCTACAAATTTATGTTGTGCTACATATGTTGCAATGGCGTTATATAGCTCAGGAATGTTATCAGCAGACCAGATAAATGCATATAATTATCACTGGACAGGTGATGGAGGAATACCAGATATGTTAGCAGCTGCAGGTTGGACACAGGTATCACCATCAGAAGCACAACCAGGAGATGTTGTAAATCACTTAAATATTCACGTTTTAATATATGCAGGAAACGGAATGTGTTGGGATCAAAATAGTGCAGTAGTTAGCTCAAGGGGAAACCCACCTACTGGAACAATGGTCACTTATAATTTAAATAAATGTCAAATATGGAGAGCTCCATAAAAATTTAAAGGAGAAAAAATGGTAAAATCAAAGAAAAGTATTATATTATTAAGTATAATGATAATATTAGTAATAATGATAATAATAGTAATATTACTATTACTTATGAATAATAAAAAACGGTCCAGGAAATATTACAGAAGATGAGGGAGCAGTAGTTAATCCTCTAGAAGAAACTCTGCAAAAAGTAACTCAAAGGAATCAATTTTATACAATAAAAGGCTGTGTAGAAAAATTTTATAAATTTTATGAAACTATATTTAACTTATATGATGATATGTATATTATAGACGAAGAAGCCGAAGCTAGTATGAAGCAACAAAAGAAAGCAGCAATAGAATCTGTATATAATATGCTAGACCAAGAATATATTACTTTTAATAACATAACTAAAGAAAATCTAGAAAGCAAGTTAGGCAAAACCGAAAAAATAGATATAAATGTTGAAGAAATATATGTTAGCCAAAAATCTAATAGTGTTAATTTATATATAGCACAAGGTACAATAAGAGAAATAAAAACAGATAAATTATCTAACTTTAAAGTAATGCTAAAAGTGGATGCATTAAATAAAACATTTACTGTATATTTGCAAGACTATATAGACAAAAAATATCCAAACTTCAAAATTGGAGATGCTTTAAATGAAACTGTACCAGAAAAAGTAGAAGCAAATACTAGCAATACATACCAATATAACATTGTATCTGATGAAACATATATAGTAGATTTATTTGAAAAATATAGAGAAGAAGTAATATATAATCAAAAAGAAGCTTTTGAAAATTTAGATGAAGAATATAGAACTAAAAGATTTGGAACATTAGAAAACTTTCAAACCTTTGCAAAAAACAACATAAAAAAACATATAATTATGAGTGTAAAAAAATATCAAAAAACAGTAAGTGATAATTATACTCAGTACGTTTGTATGGATCAAAACGACAACTACTATATTTTTAGAGAAAATTCAGTAATGGATTATACTGTAATACTAGACACTTACACCATAGACTTACCAGAATTTGTTGAAAAATATAATGCTTCAACAGATGAAAAGAAAATACTTATAAATATACAAAAGTGTCTTGAAGCAATAAACAACCAAGACTATGCCTATATGTACAATAAATTAGACGAAACATACAAAAATAACTATTTTAAAACACTAGCAGACTTTGAAAAATATGTAAAAGCAAACTTCTTTACAGAAAATAAATTTTCTGCAAGTAATGGACAAAAACAAGGAGAAATATACACATATGATATAACAATAACAGATGGCTCTAAAAGCGGATTAAATGAAATTACTAAAACATTTGTAATGAAGCTAAAAGAAGGAACAGATTTTGTAATGTCATTTGGAGTATAGATTTTAGAAAACTACAGATAGTTTATAGAAAATAAGAGAACCATAAAGAAGTTACAATTTAAAGACTACTAGTATATAAGACTATAAATTTGTTAGTTTATTCGCATAACATTACTACGCAAGAAAAAGTAAGCCAATTTTACGCAGTTCTATTACAGTGTAAAATTGGCTTACTTTTTTTAACTTGTCATTCTTCGAACCACTTGTATGCTCTAAACTAACATATTTATAGTCTTCACAATGTGCAAATAGTAACAATATTTTATTAAATCACACTGTTTTTTAGGCATTTATGTAGTTTATTTGTTATATTTATGATATAATAAAAAAGAAGGAGTGGTTATTTATGGAAAATAATGAAGAAAATAATATAACCAAAACAATGGTAGACATATATTCTAAAATTCGGAGAAAGAGAAGATATAGATCAAAATACAAAAATTTCAAATATAACATATTTTAATGAATTTAGCTTTAATTCAGTAGGTTTAATGGATAGAAACTTATTTGTAGTTAAACTAGAAGTCGGAGAAGGAAAAGACCAAAAAGAACTTTATGAAATATATAACGAATACGGGGAACTAATTGCAACAGTTGATGTAAACGGAAAAATCCATTTTTCACCAGAATACCTAGAAGCTCTAAAAGAAATAGATGAAAAATATTTTGAAACATTAAAATTAGAAGATGCAGAATTTGAACTGCCAGAAGAACTAGAAGAACAAGACTTATGTTTAGACTCTGAACAAATAGAAAAGGAGAAAGAAAAAGATAAAAATAAAGGCAAAAGCACACTTGAAGATATAGAAGAGCTAAAAGAAGACGAAGAAGTAAAAAGTTATTCCGAAATAGAAAGTAAACAAAATGTGTTTGACAAAATTACTAATAAGCAAGAAATAGACCCAAATGTTAAAGTAACTCAAACTGAAACTTTAGCTGATATGATACCAGAAGTAAAGCAAAAAGGCTTTGTTAAAATAGGCGTAGTTTATTCAGAAAAAGTAAAAGGAGGAAGTGGAAGGTTCTCATTTGTAGGTATTACACAAGACGGAGATATAGAATTAATAGATGGCTTACAAAACATAGAAGGAAGTACTACAGGGCAAACAGTTACTTCTATAAACAGTAGAGATGGAAGTGTTGTAGAACAAGAACAAGTTGCTGGAATGGTTAGATTAAATAGAGGAGTTACAAACGGACAAGAGGAATTTTTATCTTTAAAAGTTGGACAATACGGAATATTAGAAGTTGATTATGTAAGAGCAGACTTAAGCGCAGATAAATCAAATAGATATTTTTCAGCACCAATAGAAACACAAAGCATAAAACCTACAACAAAAGAAGTAAGAGAGTTTATGGACAAAACCAAAAATACTAGTTTATCTGACGAACAAAAAAGAGCCAACCCAGAGCTTTCAAGAGACGGAGAAACTCAAATTGAAAATATAGATGATGTGGCATATAATGACAATTTAACAGTAGATGATATAATAGTGCTAGAAGATGGAACAAAAACTACTATAAGAAAAGAAGCTGCTAAAGCAAAAGTAAGTCCAGAGGAGTTTTTAGCAAAATATGAACAAAATAGCGGAAAAACACCTGATGAAGTTATTGAAAATGTACACGAAGAAATAGAAGAAGAATATATAGGCTCAAATGAAAGACAAATATAAATAAAATATTCATAAAAATCACCTTTACCAATATAATATAAAAGGTGATTTTTTATATGAAAATTAACACAAACAAACTACACCATTTAATTCTTTTAAAAATAAGTATAACAATAATCTTAATTATATTAATATCAAACATATCATACGCATATATATATGATGATGAGATTATAGATGTAGATACAATAAAACAAGAAGCTGTTCAAACCGTTGCAAATGCTACTGAAGAACCAAAACTAAATGCAAGAATAGGACTAATATTTGATAGAAATTCTAAAACTATACTATATGAAAAAAATGCACAAAAACAAGTTCCAATGGCAAGCACAACTAAAATAATGACAGCAATAGTAGTTTTAGAAAATGCAAAATTAAGTGACATAGTAACAATAGACAAAAAAGCAGCAGGAACTGGAGGCTCAAGGCTAGGTTTAAAAACAAACGACAAAATTACAGTACATGACTTGCTATACGGGCTAATGCTAAAGTCGGGAAATGATGCAGCAGTAGCTTTAGCTAATTATATAGGCGGAAGTATAGAAGGCTTTGCAGAACTTATGAATAAAAAAGCAGCAGAAATGGGACTAATAAACAGCCACTTTATAACACCACATGGGTTAGACCAAAGTCAGCACTATACAACAGCATATGAACTTGCGTGTATGGCAGATTATGCTCTAAATATACCAAAATTTAGAGAAATAGTAGGATGTAAAAATTATAATGTAACAATAAACGGAAAAGCAAAGTTAATATCAAATACTAATGAATTATTAGGAAATTTAAATGGAGTTTATGGTATAAAAACAGGTTTTACAAATGGAGCAGGTAGATGTTTAGTAACATCATGCAAAAGAGGAGACCTAGACATTATTACAGTAGTGTTAGGAGCAGATACAAAAAAAATAAGAACATTAGATAGCATACAATTAATTGAATATGCATATAAAAATTATAAAGTAATTAATATTCAAGAAAAAATAAATGAACAATTTGAAAATTGGAAACAATTAAATCAAAAAAGAATATACATTAATAAAAGTAAAATTAATAGCATACAATTAGAAATAGAAGAACTAAAATACCCAAAAATGGCAGTAGAAAATAATAAAATTGATAATTTAAAAATAGAAATAAACTCACTATACTATTTAGAGGCACCAGTAGAAGAAAAACAAATAATAGGAAGTGCAAAAATAAAGATAGACAATAAAACAATAGCAACATTAAACATTATAAATACTCAAAAAATAGAAAAAAAGCAAATATTAGATTATTTTATAGAATTTTTATCATTAGTACCTTGACTTTTATAAAAAAATTTGCTATTATAAATATGCTTTAAAAATTAAAAGCATATGCGGGAATAGCTCAGTTGATAGAGCGCTGCCTTGCCAAGGCAGAGGTCGCGGGTTTGAGCCCCGTTTCCCGCTCCATTTTTTTCAAATAGTATATTCGGCGCTATAGCCAAGTGGTAAGGCACGAGTCTGCAAAACTCTGATCCCCGGTTCAAATCCGGGTGGCGCCTCCAAATAAAAAATGAGAAAACGTTGAAATACCAATGTTTTCTCATTTTTTATTATATAGAAAAAAGCAAATTTTATATTGACTATAAATAAGATTTTTCCGTGTATAACAAGGCTAAGTTAGCTTAGCCTGCACGAGCAAAGCAAGTAGTATGTACTCCACTGATGCTTTAGAGACTTACTAAGCAAAATTACTTTCTTCTTTATAAAATATACTACCAACTTCAATATTATGAAAACAAAACGCTCAAACCTTAGGGAAATCCAAAAAATAGCAAATAAATCCACGCAAAACCTTGAAAATGTTGCAAAAATGTAATATAATTGTAATATGTAGGTTAAAATTATAAAAAGGCTATATCCGTAAAGCCAAAAAAGCCTATTAAAAAAAACACGGAAAAACAGGAAAATACTACTATTGACATAGTTTTAAAACAAAAGTAAAATATAAATAAGGTAAAGAATAAAAAAGGAAGGGTAAATATTATGAAATTAAGAAAAGGAACAATGTTTATACTAATATTATTCTTAGCAATAACAATTACTAGCTTATTTGGAAACGTTCAAGCAAGTCAAGGTAATTTGGTTTTAAACTTAAAAATGCTAAGAAATTCAGGTTATGGATATAAACTAGGAAATACAAATAAAAACATATGGAAAATTTACGAGGTAGGAGGAAATGCAGATGACACTATATACTGCTTAAAAGGTGGACCAGGATTTGGCTCTGGAGATATTGCAACAGCAGGAGCTCCTGTGGCAACTACATATACAAGATACTTTGATCTTAAAGATCCAGACAATATACCTCAAACTTATCAAACCGCTTTACCTAGCGTAACTGGAAGCAATTATAAGGCACTATTATGGATTTTAGATAATTGCTATGTACCAGCAAAAATAAATGCTTCTACACAAGCACAACAAGAGGCAGAAGAATATAAAAACGATTTATTAGACAGAGTTAAAGCATATGCCATTGAAGAAGGAGACCCAAATATTAATTCAAGCTTTGACTTTAGTTGTTTGACTGATGATGATATAGATGCTGTACAACAATTAGCAGTTTGGCACTATACAAATGATTCAGGAGACCCATATCACGTAGAAACTTATTTTGAATTTTATATAAATAGCATTAGCGGTACAGATGCAAACTATGATGCATTAAGTACTTATACAGGTGGATTAGATAGAGCTAACGCTTGTCAAGCATTATTTAATTACTTAGTAGAAACACCACAAAAATCAGGCTTTCAATATCAACCAATAAAATCTGACGATAACACAAAACCAGTACAATTCTTAAAAACAACACAACCAACAGTAGACACAGTAAATAATAGAAAAATAATAGGACCATATCAATTAGAGCAACTAAAAAGTATAGAATATAATATAAACCTAACAGTTACTGATGGAAATGGAAGCAACATAACAGATGTAATATTATTAAACAATAGTAAACAACCAGTTGAAAGCACAACTACATTAAAAGATTTAATAGGACAACAATTCTATATTTCTATTCCAGAGAGCACAGACACTTCTAGTATAAAATTAGAAATTAGTGGAAATTATTATAAAACTACTACTACTTATTGGTCAGTAGAAAATCCTACTACAAATGATCAACCAGTTGTAATTTTAAAAAAAGAAAAGAAAACTTATACAGATGAAATAGCAAATGATTATGCAACTCCTGAATTTGACTTGGCATTAAGAAAATTCATAACATCAATAAATGGAGTAGCGCCAACAAATACAAGAGTTCCAGATGTTAATACACAAACACTAATAAATGGAACTTTTGACAGAAACGGACAACTAGAATATACAGCAACATATACACACCCAAAAGATGCATTAAAAGTAAATACAGGAGACAAAGTTGTTTACACAATTAGAATCTATAATGAAGGTGAAATTGACGGAACTGCAACACAAATTACAGATTACTTACCATCAGGACTAGAATTTGTATCAACTAGTGAAAGTACAATAAACCAAACTTATGGATGGTCAAATCCATCAGGAGACGGAAAAACAATAGTAACTAGTTATTTGGCAAATGAACTAATTACTGCATTTGATGGACAAAATTTACAATATAAAGATGTACAAATAGAATGTAAGGTAATTGCAAAAGTTGGAGATGCAAACATAGACTTAAAGAACATAGCTGAAATTACAGCACATAAAGATAAAAATGGAAATACAACAGTAATAGACCGTGACTCTACACCAGAAAATGTAGTTACAAATAACTATGGAACAACAAGTCAAGAAGATGATGATGACTTTGAAAACTTAGTATTACAAATATTTGACTTATCATTAAGAAAATTTATTACATCAATAAATGGGGTTTCACCAACAAATACAAGAGTTCCAAATGTTAATACACAAACATTAATAAATGGAACATTTGATAGAAACGGACAATTAGAGCATACAGCAACATATACACATCCAAAAGATGCATTAATTGTAAAAACTGGTGACAAAGTTATTTACACAATTAGAATTTACAACGAAGGTGAAGTTGATGGAACTGCAACACAAATTACAGACTACTTACCATCAGGACTAGAATGTGTGCCAGCTAGTGAAAGTACAATAAACCAAACTTATGGATGGTCAAATCCATCAGGAGATGGAAAAACAATAGTAACTAGTTATTTGGCAAATGAACTAATTACTGCATTTAATGGACAAAATTTACAATATAAAGATGTACAAATAGAATGTAAAGTAGTTGCAGAAGCTGGAGATACAAATATAAACTTAAAGAATATAGCTGAAATTACAGCACATAAAGATAAAAATGGAAATACAACAATAGTAGACCGTGACTCTGTTCCAGGAAATGTAGTAACAAATAACTATGGAACAACAAGTCAAGAAGATGATGATGACTTTGAGATTTTAGTATTAAATAAACAAGAAAAGAAATATTTTGACTTAAGCTTAAGAAAATTTATTATATCTGTAAGTAATAATAAGGGAACCAAAAACTACAATAGAGCTCCAAAAGTAGAAGTTACACCTTTAATAAATGGAGAAACAACAGCTACATATAATCATAGCAAAACACCAGTAAATGTAACAAATGGAGATATTGTAACATATACAATTCGTGTATATAATGAAGGTCAACTAGATGGTTATGTAACAGAAATTACAGACCACTTACCACCACAATTAGAGTTTATTGTAGATGATGAATTAAATGCAAGATATGGTTGGTCAGTAGTATCAAAAGATGGAAGAACAGTAACAACAGATATAACATCACCAAAAACAGCAAGCTCAGCAAACAGAGATGCTATATATGAATCAAGAACAAATGAAACAGATAAAGTATTATTAAAAGCATTTAATGGAAGTACACTAGACTATATAGATGTACAAATTAGATGTAAAGTAAAACAAAATATTAATTTGTATGAAAAGATAACAAATATAGCAGAAATTACTGGATTTACAGACAGCCAAGGAAATAATATAACAGACAGAGATTCTAAAGAAAGTAATGTTGTATTACCAACAGACGAATCATTACCAACATATAAAGACACTGAAATAGAACGTGGAGACCAATATATTCCAGGACAACAAGATGACGATGATTTTGAAAAACTAGTATTACAAATATTTGATTTAAGCCTAAGAAAATTTATTACAGGAGTTAATGAAAAAGAAATAACATCTAGAGCACCAGTATTCAATAAAACAGAAAATAATGAATATGAATATATACATCCAAAAGATCCTGTAGATGTAGCAAATGGAAATACGGTTATATATACATTAAGAATATTTAATGAAGGAAATGTAGCAGGATATGCTTCAGAAGTAAAGGATAATTTACCAGAAGGCTTAGAGTTCTTACCAGAACATCCAGTAAATACAGCATTTAAATGGAAAATGTACAAAGAAGATGGAACTGAAACAACAGATGTAAAAGAGGCAAGTTATATAAAAACACAATATTTATCAAAAGATAATGAAAGTGTAGAAGGAAATAACTTAATAGATGCATTTAACCCAGAAACAATGACTATGCCAGACTATAAAGACTTAAAAGTTGCGTTTAAAGTAACAGAACCAAACACTTCTGATAGAATTATTATAAACACAGCAGAAATTACAGATGATACAGACAAAGAAGGAGACCCTATAGATGATGTGGACTCTGAACCAGACAATAATGACCCAGATGAAGACGATATAGATATTGAAAAAATCAAAGTAAAATATTTTGATTTAAGCCTAAAGAAATGGGTAACAGCTTCTATAGTAACATATGATGGCAAAACAACAGTAACAGAAACTGGCCACACTGGAGACGAAAATCCAGAACCACCAGCAAAAGTAGAAATTCGTGGAAGCCGAATTAGTAAAACAACAGTTAAGTTTAGATTTAACATTAAAGTTACTAATGAAGGTGAAATAGCTGGATATGTAAAAGAATTAATTGATTATGTTCCAGAAGGTTTAAAATTTGTGGCAGAAGACAACCCAATGTGGAGAGAAGAAGACGGAAAAGTCTTAACAGATCAATTAAAAGATGTGCTTATTGAGCCAGGTCAAAGTGAAACTGTAGAAATTGTACTTACTTGGATAAACAACAAAAACAATATGGGACTAAAAACAAACTGGGCAGAAATTTACGAAGATGATAATGAATATGATTCACCAGATATTGATTCTACTCCAGGAAATGATGTAAAAGGAGAAGATGACATTGACGATGCACCAGTTATATTATCAGTAGTAACAGGTAGTGCACCTACTTATATTACATTAGCATTAGCATCAATAGCTATACTTGCTTCAGGAGTAATTTTAATTAAGAAATTTGTAATTTAAAAATATAAGGACTTAGCCTTTTAGGATAAGTCTTTATATTTTATTTGAACTATATGTTTAGTATCTAATAACGTTTTTTTTTATAACAATTCTTCAAAATATTTACATTGAAAAATGCTTATGATATAATCAAAAATATAAAAGGATAACAAAGGAAGGTTTAACATATATGAATCAAATTCTTGTTACAGAGAAAAGTTCAAAAAAAATAAACAAAAACAAAAATAAAAACAAAAATAATAATAATAAAATAGAAATTGTACCTATTATTAGATTTTTTGCAGTTTCTATTATGATGTTTGGAATAGTAATGTTAGGACAAGGTTCATATGCAATATATAGAAATGCGGAAGACAGAAAACCAAGCAATATTCCGTATGTTACAGTTGGAAGAATAAACGATAGAGCAATTATTTATGTAGAACACAATGTAGAAATTTCTAAAATAACATATTCGTGGAACAATGGTGAAGAAAATGTAATTCCAGTAGGAACAACTAATACAAAAGAAGAAATTTTACTTTCAGGCTATGACAGTGTACTAAACCTTACTATAGAAGACATAAATGGAAAACAAGTAACATTTAAAAAACAATATTATTTAAATAATGAAGACATTACAAAGCCTTCTATAGAAATTTATGCAGAAGATGGAAATGACAAAATGATAATCACTGCAAAAGATGAAACTGCAATGGGATATGTTTCATATAAATGGGGAGATGAAGAAACAGTAGTAATAAAAGCTAGCCAAGAAGGACAAAGACAAATTCAACAAGAAGTTACCTTAACCCCAGGAACTAAAACAATAAAAGTAATAGCTGAAGACAAAAATGGAAATATTGAACAAATAGAAAAAGAAGTTGTTATTTCAACATCAAAACCAGTAATGACAATTTACAGAGGAAAAAATGACTTTACTTTAAATGTAGTTGATAAAGACGGTGTAAAAGACATTACAATTAACTTAAACGGACAAATATTTGAAAAGAAAAATATAAATTTAAAAAATGTTACCGTAGGAGTACTTAAGCTAAGAGAAGGAAACAACACAGTGGCTATAGAAGTTACTAATGTAAGTGGATATACACAAAAGGTTACAACAGAACTACAATATATACCTTAAAACAATACAAAGGAGAAACAAAAAATGGCACAAGAAATTTATATAATAGATAATGAATGTGAATTAAAAAACCAATTAACAGAATTGTTTAAAAATGAAAAAGACTATAAATTTAAAAAGGCAAAAACAATTCAAATGGAAAGTGTATTAAAAAATATTCCTGCTTTAATTATAATTAATGAAGATGGCATAGATGAAGATGTTATTGAATTATGTAATAAAATTAGGCAAAATGAAGACAATAGTATTACACCAATAATAGTAGTTTCTTCTGTTACAGAAAAAGAACATCGTATTCAAATTCTTCAAGCTTGTGTTGAACATTATATAAAAGCTCCAGTAGACAAAGAATATTTATACTATACTGTAAAAAATATTATAAGACTATTAGACACAAACCGTAGAGTTAGCCCTCTAACAGGACTACCAGGAAATGTACAAATTCAAGCGGAAATAAAAAAGAGATTACTAAACAAAGAACAATTTGCTATAATGTATATAGATTTAGACAACTTTAAGGCTTATAATGATATATATGGCTTCCTAAATGGGGACGAAATTATTAAATTTACAGCAAAATGTATATCAAATCATTTACACGATACAGAACTTGAAAACAACTTTGTAGGCCATATTGGTGGAGATGACTTTGTTGCTGTTACATCTGATATAGAATGTGAAAATATATGCCAAGATATAATTTTAGAATTTGAAAATGGTATAATAAAATACTTCAACGAAGAAGATATTGAAAAAGGCTATTTAGAAGTGCCTAATAGAAAATGTGTTATAGAACAATTTCCATTAACTACTATATCTATTGCAGTTGTTGTAGTAGAAAAACGGAAGATTTCACAATGTATTAGAAATAGGAGAAACAGCTGCACAAGTAAAACACGTAGCAAAATCAACTCCAGGCAGTACATATGTAATAGACAGAAGGAAACACGAGGTAAAAGAATAAAAATTAATAATAAATAACAAAAACATCTCATATATATAAATATGAGGTGTTTTTTATGGTTATACTAAGCAAAAAAAGATTGGGAATAATAATAAGTTTTATATTTATTTCATTATTTGCTTTTAGTTTTAAAGTCGCAAAATATAATAATACAGTTCAAACAGTATCACTACCAGTTTCAAATAAAGTAATAGTACTAGATGCGCGGACATCGGAAAACCAGACGAGGGGGCTCAGTCTAGTAATGGAACTACAGAGGCAGAAACTAACTTAAAAATAACTTTAAAGGTTCAAAGCCTATTAGAGCAATCTGGTGCCACGGTTATATTAACTAGAAGTGATGAAAATTCAATATATGACTTGGATAAAACAACATTAAGGCAAAAGAAAATTTCAGATATTCATAACAGAGTAAAAATAGGAAATGAAGCTCAAGCAGATATATTTGTATCAATACATTTAAACAAAATACCACAAAATCAATATTATGGTTGGCAATGCTTTTATAAGCAAAACGATGAAAAAAGTATAGCATTAGCAAAATCTTTGCAAGAAAACTTAAATGATGCTATTCAAAAAGAAAATAAAAGAGTAGCAATGAAACTAGACACGGTATATATTATGAAACACGTAGAAATTCCTATATCTATAGTAGAATGTGGTTTTTTATCAAATCCAGCTGAGGAGGCACAACTTTTAAATGATGATTATCAAAACAAACTAGCTTGGGGTATTTTTAATGGAATAATGGACTATTTCTACGGTAAATAGAACAAATTAATAAAAAAGAAAAAATGTATAAAAATTCCACTCTTTGGAGAAAATATGTAAAAACATATTAAAACAAGGAGTGGAATTTTTAAAATGAAATATAAAAGCCTTATAATAAAAGGCGCAATTTTAAGTCAAAACCAATTAGAAACTTATTTAGAAAAAGTAGCTTCTGACCACAGCTTACAAAATTATTCTAATAAAAATACTTATCCAATTCCAAGATTAAAAGAAAATTTTGAAGTAATTACACAAGTATATCAATTATTAAATGAACACATTAAATTAGGAATACCAATACATCCAGCTGGAGAATGGATTTTAGACAATTACTATGTAATTGATGAAAGTGTAAAATTTATAAAAAGCCAATTAAGCAAGTCAAAATATATTAATTTTTTAGGAATTGCTAATGGAACATATTCAGGGTTTGCAAGGATATATGTTTTAGCAGCTGAAATAGTAAATTATACAGATAATAAAATAAATGGAGAAAGTTTAGCTGAACTTTTACAAGCATATCAACGAAAAAAAACACTTAGTATGGAAGAAATATGGAACATTAATATTTTCTTACAAATATGTCTAATTGAAAATATTAGGGAAATATGTGAAAAAATTTATAATTCCCAAATACAAAAATATAAAGTTGAAAATATTATAGAAAGACTTGTAGAGCAAAAAAACAAAGAAGAATTACAATTTACAAATGTGGAAAAATACAAGGAAAAAATACAACAATTTGGAGAAATGAAATATCCATTTATAGAATATTTATCATATAAGTTAAAAAAATATGGAAAAAAGGCATACCCATATATAAATATTTTAGAAGAACAAGTAAATAAAATGGGTACAGATATATCTGAGGTTATAAAAAAAGAACATTATGATATTGCTTTAAGAAAAATTTCAATGGGTAATTGTATTACGAGCATTAAAAATTTAAATAGAATAAGTATGGCAGAAATTTTTGAAAACATAAATGGTGTAGAAGATATACTAAAAAAAGACCCTATAAATGTCTATGACAAAATGGATTATCAAACAAAAGTAATTTATCGTAATGCCATAAAAGAAATATCTAAAAAAACTAAAGTTTCAGAAATATATATTGCTAAAAAAGTATGGAATTTAGCAAATAAAGCAAAAAACGAAGAAAATATACAAACAGTAGATGATAAAAAAATGCATGTAGGATATTATTTAATTTCTAATGGAAAAAATGAATTATTAAAAGAATTAACAGGAAAAGAAAAAAAAATAACATCAAATAACCAAAAAATAGGAACAAGCATAATAGCACTTATAATTATAACAATAGCAATTTCAACGATATTTGCAACTTATTTTTATAAACAAGTTAATTTAAAGTTATTTTCAATATTATTAGGAATTTTATTATTAATTCCTATCCAAAGCATAGTAGTACAAATAACGCAATATATTTTAGGAAAATCTATTAAACCAAAACATATTCCAAAGTTAGACTTTTTTGACGGAGTGCCAAAAGAGGCAGCAACTTTTGTGGTAATACCAACTATATTGAACTCAAAAGAAAAAGTAAAAAAATTGATGAGTAATTTAGAGGTGTATTATAATGCAAATAAAAGTGAAAATATATATTTTGCACTTTTAGGAGACTGCACTTCAGGAAAAAATGAAAAAGAAAGCTTTGATGAACAAGTTATTAAAGAAGGAATAAAACAAGCCAATAAATTAAATAAAGAATATCCAGATAGCAACTTTCCAAAGTTTCATTTTTTATACAGAAAAAGAATATGGAATAGTAAAGAACAAAGTTATTTGGGCTGGGAAAGAAAAAGGGGACTTTTAAATCAATTTAATGAATATTTATTAGGAAAAGAAAAAGACCAATTTTTGGTCAATACTATTGAAATGGCTAAATTAGGTTTAGAATTTAATTTTGAACAAAATAAAACTATAAATTCACAAGAAAAAAGAAAAATTCCAGAAATTAAATATGTAATTACATTAGATGCAGACACAAAACTTACTTTAAATACTGGGCTTGAAATGATAGGTGCTATGGCACATATTTTAAATAAACCTGTATTAAATAATAAAAAGGACTTAGTAATAGATGGACACGCTCTAATGCAACCAAGAGTTGGAATATCACTTTTAGAAGTACAAAAAAGTAACTTTACAAAAATATATGCAGGCTCTGGTGGAACAGATGCCTATACAAATGCTATTTCAGACATATATCAGGATAATTTTGAAGAAGGTATATTTACAGGAAAGGGCATTTATGATGTGGCAGTATTTTCTACAGTTTTAGCTAGTGAAATTCCCGAAAATACAGTGCTAAGCCACGATTTACTAGAAGGATGCTATTTAAGATGTGGTCTTATTTCTGATGTTTTACTTTTAGATGGGTACCCAATGGCATATAACAGCTTTAAAGCAAGGTTACACAGATGGATTAGGGGAGACTGGCAACTAATAGGGTGGCTAAAAAATACTATTATAAATAAAAAAGGAGAAAAAAAGCAAAACCCACTAACTTTACTTTCAAAATATAAAATATTTGATAATTTAATAAGAAGCTTACAAGAAGCTACCATTATGCTATCAATAATTTATATAAGCATTTTTGACCTAATTTATAAAATTAAAATTGCACCAATTATTACTTTATTAATAGTTTCTGCTATTATACCATCTATACTAGAAATACTAAACCGTATTTTATTAAAAAAAGATCAAGAAAGTGCACAAAAAACATATACAAAAACTATTGCAGGAGTAAAAGCAAGTCTAACAAGGGCATTTTTAACTTTAGCAAGCTTGCCAGATAAGGCATATTTTAGCTTAAATGCTTGTATAAAAACACTATATAGAATTTTTGTTAGTCAAAAGCATTTTTTAGAATGGATGACTGCAGAAGAAGCCGAAAAAAATGCAAAAAAAGATTTGTTATCTTATTATAAAAATATGCTTCCAAATGTAGTAGCAGGTATTTTAGGACTTGTGCTATTATGTATAACACCTACTAGTATTTACAATATATTTATTTTTTTATTATCTATTTTATGGATTGTTGCTCCAGCTGTATTTTGGTATATAAGCAAAGAAATAAAAATTACAAAAAGTGTAGAGAGATTAACACAGCAAGAAAAAGATTATTTATTAAATTTAGGTAAAAAAACTTGGCAATATTTTAAAGAATGCATTAGTGAAAAAAGTAATTTTTTGCCACCAGACAATTATCAAGAAGACAGAAAACCTAAAATAATGAATAGAACTTCACCTACAAATATAGGATTAGGATTACTTGCTGTAATTTCTAGTTATGACTTAGAATATGAAAATTTAGAAGAAACAATAAAACTTCTAGAAAAAATGTTAAACACTATTAATAATTTACCAAAATGGAATGGACATTTATATAACTGGTACAATTTAGAAAATTTGCAACCACTAATGCCAAGATATATATCAACAGTAGATAGCGGAAATTTAGTAGGATATCTTTTTACAGTAAAACAGTTTTTAAATGAGCAAAAAAATAAACTAAAAGAAGAAAAAGAATTATTAAATATAATAGAAAATTTATTAATGATAGTTGAACAATTAATTAATAATACAGACTTTTCAAAATTATATGATGAAAATAGTAGACTATTTTCAATAGGATTTAATATAGAAGAAAATAGCCTAACAGATTCGTATTATGACCTTTTAGCATCAGAAGCAAGACAAGCAAGCTTAATTGCTATTGCAAAAAAAGATGTACCAGCTAAGCATTGGAATAGCTTAAGTAGAACATTAACTATTCTAAATAAATATAAAGGACTTATTTCATGGTCTGGAACTGCTTTTGAATATTTTATGCCAAATATAAATATTCCTAAATATCCAGGCAGCTTATTAGATGAATCTTGTAAATTTATGTTTATGAGTCAAACAGAATATGCAAAAAAATTAAATATACCTTGGGGAATTTCTGAATCTGCCTTTAATTTAAAAGATTTGCATAACAACTATCAATACAAGGCATTTGGAATACCTTGGCTTGGACTAAAAAGAGGGCTTTCAGATGAAATGGTTGTATCATCTTATGGTAGTGTACTAATGCTTGCAGATGAACCAAAAGAGGTTATAAAAAATTTAAAAGAGCTAGAAAAATGTGGTATGTATCAAAAATATGGATTTTATGAATCTATTGACTATACACCAACAAGACTAAAAAAATCACAAGAATATGCAGTTGTAAAAACATATATGGCACATCATCAAGGTTTAATACTCTTATCAATTAATAACTTATTTAAAGATAATATTTTGCAAAAACGATTTATGCAAAATCCACAAATACAAGCGGTAGATATTTTACTACAAGAAAGAATGCCTGAAAATGTAATAATAACTAAAGAGAAAAAAGAAAAAATTGAAAAAATAAAATATGTTGGAGAGGATAGTTATTCACAAAAAGAAATTACCAAGATAAGTACAAAACTTCCTCAACTTAATTGTTTATCTAGTAACAATTATACAATTATAACAAACAGTAGAGGACAAGGATATAGCAAATATGGAGATATAATAATAAATAGATACAACAAAACGCAAGAAACAGATCAAGGCATTTTATTTTTCTTTAAAAATGTAAAAAGTAAAAGAATTTGGTCGTCAGGTAGCCTAAGCTATTTATCAAGTGGAGATAAATATACTATGTACTTTACACCAGACCAAAATAAAATAGTAAGACAAGATGGAAATATAGAAACTATAACTAAAACTACTATAGCTGCAGACAGCCCTGTAGAACTAAGAACTATTGAATTAACTAATTACGGTTTAGAAAGTGAAACAATAGAGATAACTAGCTTTATAGAGCCAGTTTTGTCAACTATGGAGCAAGATAACAGCCATCCTAGTTTTAATAACCTATTTTTAAATTATGAATATTTAGAGGAAACAAAATCAATTTTAGTTTATAGACGAGTAAAAAATGAAAGGGAAAAACAAATATTTTTAGGAGTAAATTTATATACAGAAAATGAAGTAATAGGAGAATTAGAATATGAAATAGATAAAGAAAAGTTTTATAAGAGAAATGAACTAGGACTGCCTAAAATGGTTAAAAATTCTATACCATTTAGTAACCAAATACAACTTACTATAGACCCAATTATAGCATTAAAAAGAACTGTTAAAATAAATCCGCAAGAAAAGGTTACGTTAAACCTTATTATAGCAGTTGGAAAAAATAAAGAGCAGGTTAAAGAAGAACTAGAAAAATTTACAAATCAAGCCACAATAAAACATCATTTTGAATTATCAAGAGCTAAGGTAGAAGCGGAAAATAGGTATTTAGGTGTAACTGGCAAACAGTTTGAATTATATCAGCAAATACTGGGATATTTAGTTGCTCAAAATCCATTAAAAAAATTACAAGCAATACAAGTAATAGATGCTCCAGTAAGCAAATTATGGCAGTATGGAATATCAGGAGATTTACCAATTTTATTACTAAAAATACAAAATATAGAAGAAATTGAAATAGTAAAAGAAATTTTAAAAGCATACAACTATTTACGTGTAAAAAATATAGAAATAGATTTAGTAATTATAAACCAAGAAAAATACAGTTATGAAGGTGCTGTAAAAGAAGCAATTTTTAATAGTATTTTGAATGAAAATTTATCATATCTTCAAAATATAAAAGGTGGTATTTTTGTTTTAGAAAACTTAAGCAATGAAGAAATTAACTTTTTTGAATATCGCTCTAATTTAAGCATTGATGCAGCATATGGAAATATATATAGATATTTAAAAGAACTTGAAGAGGAGTATATTGACCAAGTAAAAGAAATGCCATTAGAAAGCCAGCCAAAGCTTATTGAAGAAACTCCACCTATTAGAGAAAAATTAACAAATTTAAAATATTTTAATGAATATGGTGGATTTTCGCAAGATGGAAAAGAATACTATATACGTGTAAATAAAGATGAAAAATTGCCAACAGTATGGAGCCATATTATTGCAAATGAAAAATTTGGAACTCTACTAACAGAAAGTATGGGAGGATATACTTGGTGCAAAAACAGCAGATTAAATAGATTAACATCTTGGAACAACTCTCCTGTTACAGATGTTCCTTCAGAAATAATATACTTGCAAGACAAAGAAACGAAAAAAATATGGTCTTTAGGACTAAGCCCATCTCCTGATGAAAACGACTATTATATTACCTATGGCTTAGGATATGCAAAATATAACCATAATAGTTGTGGAATACAACAACAATTAGATGTATTTGTACCAAAAGAACAACCACTTAAAATACAAATTTTGAATTTAAAAAACAATGATGTAAAGAAAAGAAAAATAAAGTTGATATATTATATAAAACCAGTATTAGGAGAAGATGAAGTAAAATCTAGTGGTTATTATGACTTGCATTTTATAAGCAACTCTAACTTAGTATATGTAAAAAACACAGTAGCAGAAAATAACTTCCCTAAATATTGTTTTATATCTAGTAGCGAAAAAATAACCTCATATACTGGTAGCAAAGAAGCATTTTTAGGTAAAGGAAATTTAGGCAACCCTGATGCAATACACCAAGTAGAACTAAACAACCAAAATAGCTTGTGGCAAGAGGGAATTATAGCAATTCAATGTGAAGTAGAGTTAGAAGCATTAGAAAGCAAAAATATAATATTTATGCTAGGAGAAACAGAAAACTTGCTAGACTGCCAAGACTTAGCATATAAATATACAAACTATTCTAAAGCAATAGAAGAATATAATAAAGTAAAAAAATATTGGCAAGAAACCACAGAAAGCTTACAGGTAAGTACACCAATAGAATCTATTAATATATTGTTAAATGGATGGATATTATATCAAGTAATTTCTTCTAGAATATGGGGAAAAACAGGATACCATCAATCAGGTGGAGCGTTTGGATTTAGAGACCAACTTCAAGACGTAATATCAGTAAAATATGTTAACCCGGAAATGATGAAAAATCAAATAATAAAGCATAGTAAACATCAATTTATAGAAGGAGATGCCCTTCACTGGTGGCACGAAGAAACAAAACGTGGCATACGTACAAGGTTTAGTGATGACAGATTATGGCTTGTATATTTAGTTGAAGAGTATATTTTGTTTACTGGAGATAAATCCATTTTAGAAATACAAACTCCATACCTAGTAGGAGACGTGTTAGAACAGGGAGTTGATGAAAAATATGATTTATATAATCAAAGTGAAATTACAGAAACTATATATCAGCATTGTAAAAAAGCTATTAATATTTCACTTGAATTTGGAGAAAATGGACTACCTAAAATTGGCTCGGGAGACTGGAATGATGGATTTAGTAAAGTTGGAAATTTGGGTAAAGGAGAAAGTGTATGGCTTGGTTTTTTCTTATATGATATTTTAAAAAAATTTATTCCAATTTGTATAGAAAAAGGAGAAAATCAAGTAGCAAAACAATATGAAGAAATAACAGAAAAACTAAAAAAAGCATTAAACAATATAGGTTGGGACGGCAGATGGTTTAGAAGAGCTTTTATGGATGATGGAAATATTCTTGGAAGCATACAAAATCAAGAATGCAGAATTGACTCTATTGCTCAAAGCTGGTCTGTTATATCAGGAGCAGGAGACAATGATAAAAAGTATATATGTATGGAAAGCTTAGAAAACCATTTGGTAGATAAAGAAAATGGAATAATTAAACTACTAGATCCTCCTTTTGATAAAGGAATACTCAAACCAGGATATATTAGTAGCTACTTGCCGGGAACTAGAGAAAATGGAGGACAATACACACATAGTGCCATTTGGGCAATAATTGCATTTGCACTATTAGGTTTTGGAGATAAAGCTGTAGAATATTACAAAATGATAAACCCTATAGAACATTGTAGAACAAAAGAAGCAACCAATAAATATAAAGGAGAACCTTATGTAATAAGTGCAGATGTGTATGGTCAAAAAAATCTAGCTGGCAGATGTGGTTGGACTTGGTATACAGGGTCAGCTAGTTGGATGTATGAAGCAGGAATTAAATATTTGCTAGGATTACGAATAGAAAATAATATTTTAAGTATAAAGCCAAGTATTCCTAGTGATTGGAAAGAATACAGCATAAAATATAAATATGGAAATAGCATATATCATATAGAAATTAAAAATCCTAATGGAAAAAGTAATACAGTAGAAAGCTTTAAATTAAATGGAGAAGAAGTAAAAGAAAAGCAGGTATTACTTAACGGCAATGGAGGAATTTATAATATAGAAATTTTAATGTAATAATAAAATAAAAACTGGTAGTATATTTGCCCTAACTAACTATATACTACCAGTTAATTTAATTACAAAAACATTTCAATTCTATTTCAAAAATATTTCAAAAATATGACAAAATTATATAAAAAAACTTGTACAAAATTATTTATTATGATATAAATATAGATATAAAAACAAAGGTATAAGTCTTAATAAAGAAAGGCAGGGCTTTTTGTGGAAAATAATAAAGAAAATTTTTTAAATAAAGAAGAAATGGACATAGGACTTAATAAAAATGAATTAAATGATGGCAGAAAAACAATTCTTGTAGTAGATGATGAAAAAAGAATTGTAGACATTTTAATATACAATTTACAAAAAGAGGGATATAGAACTTTAGAAGCTAATGATGGTGAAGAAGCCATTAGAATTGCTATAGAGCAAAAACCAGACCTAATATTATTAGATATTATGCTTCCAAAAGTTGATGGTTTAACAGTATGTAAAAAATTAAGACATACACTTAATGTTCCTATTTTAATTTTATCAGCAAAAGATGAAGAAATTGATAAAATATTAGGTTTAGAATTAGGTGCAGATGATTATATTACAAAACCATTTAGCGTTAGAGAATTAATGGCTAGAGTAAAAGCAAATTTAAGAAAAGAAGAATTAGCAATATTATCTAAAGAAGAAACAAAAGATGAGCCATCTAATAACTTAATAGTAATAGGTGACTTGTCTATAGACCTAGATAAATTTGAAGTAAGAATTAAAGACGAAATAATTGACTTAACTCTTAGAGAATTTGAAGTATTAAGATATTTATCAAAACAACCAGGACAAGTTGTATCTAGAGAAACATTATTAGAAAAAGTATGGGGCTATGAATATTATGGAGATATAAGAACTGTAGATGTTACAGTAAGAAGAATTAGAGAAAAAATAGAAAAAGACACTTCATCTCCTAAAATTTTAATTACTAAAAGAGGAGTAGGATACTACTTAGCATCTAAATAAGAAGGGAATTAAAATGATAAAAGGAATACAAACGAAAATTATTTTACTTTTCTTTGTTTTAGTAATTGTCATAATTGGAATATTATTCTTTTTTCAAATTAATACACTAGAAGCATTAAAAGCGCAAGCAGATATATTAAATAAACAAGCCTTTGATAATGTATTAGCAGAGAAAATATTACAAACAAAACTAATTACAATAATTACAGTAGTAATTTTTAGTACAATTACATTATTAATAGGCTATTTTATATGGAAAACAGTAACAAAACCTATTAATAATTTAATTACAAATGCTGAAAAAATTGCACAAGGAGAAGAAATATCAATAGAGGAAACAAAAAAGAATAATACGCAAGTAGCAGAATTAGTAAATGCTTTTAGTATTATGACAACAGAGCTAAAGCAAAATTTAAATGAAATGGGTAAACAAAAAAGACAAATAGAAACTATTTTACTACATATGACAGATGGAATAATTGCATTTGATATGGAAGGTAAAATAATACATATAAACCCAGCTGCGCAAACATTATTAAGCTTAAACACACAAGATAATAACTTCAATGCTATATTTAAAAAATTGAATACAGACATAAATTTAGAGAAAATAATATATTTAGAAAATTGGACATCATCGGAACAAAGATTAAGCGTTGGCGAAAAGTATGTTAATTTATTTTTTGCACCATTTCAGGATGAAAATAACAAACCTGCAGGTGTAATAGTAGTTATTCAAGACATTACAGAACATGTAAAACTAGACAATATGAGAAAAGAATTTGTCGCAGATGTATCTCACGAATTAAAAACACCAATAACTTCTATAATGGGATATGCTGATACATTACTAGAAAGCGAATATGACAAAGAAATGCAAACCAAATTTTTAGAAGTAATAAGTTCAGAAGCTAGAAGAATGGCAAAACTAGTAACAGATTTACTCACTCTTTCTAGATATGATAATAAAAAAATAATAAAGGAAGAAACCACATTTGATTTAGGCGATTTAACTAAAAAGTGTATTGAAAGACTACGCTTTGAGGTAGAAAAGAAAAACCATAACATAGAATGTTTTGTAACAGCAAATGTTCCACCAGTTAATGCTGACAAATATGGAATAGAAAGAGTTATATTAAATATTATATCAAATGCAATAAAGTATACACCTGAAAACGGGGTTATAAAAGTATATGTAGGGTTTGTATATAATGATGCATACATTAAAGTAATAGATAACGGAATAGGAATTCCAGAACAAGACTTATCTAGAATATTTGAAAGATTTTATAGAGTTGATAAAGCAAGAACTAGAGAAATGGGTGGAACAGGATTAGGACTTCCAATAGCTAAAGAAATTATAGAGCAAAATAATGGAAGCATAGATATAAAAAGTGAAGCAGGAAAAGGAACAGAAGTAGTAATTAGAATTCCTGTATACAAGAAGACACTTGCATAATAAAAAAATTGTAAAAACAAGAAGGGTATAAAAATGATTATAAGTGATAAAGCACGTAATATATTAGAATGGATTTTTTGTATTGTAATAGCATTTGTGCTAGCAATTTTAATAAAATATTTTGTGGGAACGCCAACAATAGTTAGTCAAGTATCAATGTATCCAACTTTAGAAGAACACCAAAGACTAATATTAAATAGAATAGTAAGAACCAAAAAAGAAATGCCTCAAAGAGGAGACATTATAACATTTGAAGCACCAAGTGTTAAGATATATTCATCTGCTGATGAAATAGACTTTACAAATCCGGTAGCTCAATATAATAACCAACCTAGTAATTGGTTCACCAAATTTACTTACTATGTACTAGAAATAGGAAAAGAAAGCTATATAAAAAGAGTAATAGCTTTGCCAGGAGAGCATATAAAAATTGAAAATGGAAAAGTATATATAAATGGAGTAGAACTACAAGAAGATTATTTAAGAGAAGGAACATATACACAAGCACTTAGAAATAACTACTTTATGGATTTAACTGTACCAGAAGGTTGTGTATTTGCAATGGGAGATAATAGAAATCAATCAACTGACTGTAGGTCTTTTGGATGTATTCCTCTAGAAAAAATAGAAAGTAAGGTTTGGATTAGATTTTGGCCACTTAATTTATGGGGAAAAGTTTAATTTTTGACTTATAAATTTTAATAAACACAAGGAGAAAATAAGAATGTCCTTTGAAAAACTAATAGGAAATCAAAAAATAAAACAAATACTTTTGTCTGCAATAGAAAATGGCAGTGTCCTACATAGTTATATGTTTATAGGAGAAGAAGGAATAGGAAAAAATTTATTTGCAAAGGAATTTGCAAAAATGATTCTATGCAGTTCTGAAAATAAACCTTGTGAAGAATGTAAATCTTGTACACAATTCAATGGACAAAACCATCCTGATTTTATGCAAATTGAGCCAGAAGATGGTAAAACCATAAAAATAGAACAAGTAAGATATATGCAAGAAAAAATAGCGGAAAAACCTGTTACATCAACAAAAAAGGTTTATTTAATATCACAATGCGAATGCATGTCAAGAGAAGCTGCAAATAGTTTACTAAAAACATTAGAAGAACCACCAGAATATGCAATAATTATATTAACAACATCTAATGAAAGTAAAATATTAACAACAATAAAATCTAGATGTATGAAACTGTACTTTCAGCCAATTAAAGAAGAACAAATATTACAATATTTAAAAGAAAATGGGCTAAACACAGATATTACAGAAAATATGTTAAAACAATGTGAAGGAAGTATAGGAAAAGCACTAAAAATAAATGAAAACAAAGAGCAATATTTGCAAATAGAAAACTTAGTACAACTATTAGATAAAACAGACATTACACAAATATGGAAAAATGCAAATGTTTTGTACCAAGCAAAAGAAAATATTATAGATTTGTTAGACTATATGGAAATAGTACTATACAACTTAATAACAAAACAAAATAAAATTTGCTATATAAATGGAATTTCAGTAATAGAAAATACAAAGAAAAGAATATTAGCTAATGCTAATTATGATATGTCAATAGATAATTTACTATTAAAATTATGGGAGGAAGTTAATTGAAAAATATAGTAGGAATTAGATTTAGAAAACCTGGCAAAGTGTATTTTTTTGATCCAGCAGACTTAGATATTTCTAAAAATGAAAAAGTCATAGTAGAAACCAGCCAAGGACAAGAATTAGGTGAAGTGGTTATTAGCAAAAGAGAGGTAAAAGAAGAAACTTTAACAGCTCCTCTAAAGAAAATAATTCGTATAGCTACACCTAAAGACATAGAACATGACAAACAAAACAGAGAAAAAGAAAAAGAAGCATTTCAAATTGCTGAAGAAAAAATAAAAAAATACAAATTAGATATGCACTTAACAGAAGTAGAATATAAATTTGATAATAGCAAAATAATATTTTTCTTTACAGCAGAAGGAAGAATAGATTTTAGAGAACTTGTAAAAGATTTAGCAGCTATTTTTAAAACAAGAATAGAATTAAGACAAATAGGGGTAAGAGATGAAGTTAAAAAAATTGGCGGAAACGGTGTATGTGGTAGAGAACTCTGCTGTTGTTCATTTTTAGAAAACTTTGAAACAGTATCTATAAAAATGGCAAAAGAACAAAATCTTTCATTAAATCCATCTAAAATATCAGGAAACTGTGGAAGATTAATGTGTTGTTTAAAATATGAACAAGAGGTTTATGAAGACAAATTAAAAAGACTGCCTAAAATTGGCGCTATAGTAGAAACAGAAGACGGAGAAGGCGTAGTAGACTCAATACAAACGCTAAAGGAAATAATCCGTGTAAAATTTAAAGATGGAGACGATTATTTTTATAAAAAATATCCTGCATCAGAAGTAAAAATAATTAAAAATATTGAGAAAAAAGAAATAGACCCAGAAGAAAAAGAACATTACAAAGAACTTCAAGAATTAGAAAAACTTGAAAAATTAGATAAACAAGCAGAAAAAGAAAATAAAGATGACTAATAAAAAATAAAAAAACTAATATATATATCAATATAAGAAATAGTGAGAGGTGGTGAAAAATATGGCATATAAAATTACAGATAGATGTATTGAATGTGGAGCTTGTGCAGCAAGTTGCCCAGTATCTTGCATTTCACAAGGTGAAGGTAAATATGTAATTGATCAAGAAACTTGTATAGGATGCGGAACTTGTGCTGGAGTTTGTCCAGTAGAAGCACCAGAAGCTGAATAAATAAAGTCATTGATACTTAGTATTTAAAACAAAAAAACAAATTAAAAATGAATCAAAAGCCTTAGAGTATTTATACTTCTAAGGTTTTTGATTTAGTTACCATTCCTTCTTAGAATTTATTAATTCTGAAATATATCCAATTAAACAATAAGGAGCTAAAGTAAAGGCATAAAGTAAAACGTAAAAGATAAAAGCTAAAATACTTCTTCTTTCTAATTTATATTCAATTTCCTTTAACATATTTTTTCTTCTAATTTCAATAACTAAGCAAAGCAACATTCCAAGAAGAATAACAAGTAAAGACAACCAACCAATTAATAATTGATTTCCAAAAGCTAACAAGATTAATCCAAGTGGTACAAAAATAAGAAGAGCAAGGTCTATAAAAGGAAAGAATACATTTAAGCACATTAGAAATTTAGACTTAAAGTTAAGCTTCTTTGAACTTACAGTTTTTACTCTTTTAAAAGCTTCAATCATACCTCTAGCCCATCTTTTTCTTTGACGACCTAAGCTAGCTAGAGACTCAGGAACCTCTGTAAAACCAATAGCATTTTTTGCAAAATTAGTTTCATATCCTTGACTTAGCAATTCCCAAGTTAAAACTATATCTTCTCCTACACAATTTTGCCATCCACCTATTTGTTTTAGAAGTTCTGTTTTATAAGCACTAAATGCACCTTGTGCAACCAATGTGGAGTTATAGTTACCTTGATATAGTTTTACACCAAATATTCCTAAAGTATAATCCCATTCTTGTAATTTGGTAATAAAACTCTTTTTAGCATTTTTTACAAATAAACATCCAGCTGTAGCTGCAGTTTTCTTATCAGAATTTACTAATTTATGCATAATATTTCTAATTGCTAATGGATGAAGAACAGTATCACTATCTACTGTAATAGTATAATCTGTTTTTACATATTGTAAGCCTTTATTTAAAGCAAATGCTTTTCCCATATGAGCTGATTCTATTAGTGTTATATTAGAATCTAAATTCATAGATTTTAACAGCTCTAGAGAACCATCTGTTGAACCATCATCTATTATATTAATATAAATATTGCCACAATATTTTTGCTTTTTAATAGATTCTATAGTTTCTTTTATGCATTTTTTGGCATTATAAACTGGTATTAAAACTGTAACATCTTCTTCTTTTGACATACATACCTTTTTTTCTTTTTTATCCCACAATAAACTAATAAACATAAATACAAAAATAAACCCTGGAATTAATGCTATAAAAACTACAAGATATATTGCTAAAAAGTACCCAAAGTAACAAGCTATATCATTAATCCAATTAATATTTATAAAAATTGAGCAGATAAAATAGAAAAATGAAATCATAGTTGATATTAAAAACATTTTTATCACCCCTATACTATCCTATGAAAAATGTTAGAAAATGGTGATAAATAGAAAAAAATGTCAAAAAAATACAAAATGAATATTATATAAAGAGACTAACTATTAATTGTCAATAGTTTTTCTTGAAAAATTTTTAAATAATT
>JBJFEZ010000015.1:0-2596 GCA_051891195.1 Clostridia bacterium | reverse complement strand
ATCAACCACCACATCTCTGTGATGATTTTCTATTAACGTTACTATATCTGAATTTTCAAGTAGTACATCCACCTTTGGAATGCTTCTATATAGCATATTTTTATTCATATTCTTCTCCCTTTTTTAGTTGAAATAATTTAAATTATTTCAATTTACTTTATACTCCCTTGATATAAATTTTATAAACTTTTTAGTACTATACTTTTTTCTTGTTTTTCTAGCACTCTTCCTATTACTGCCACTTTTGTATCCATATTTTTATTTTCAAAATCTTTCATTATATTCTCAACTTCACTTTCCGGTAGAGTTATTAAAAGTCCTCCAGAAGTTTGTGGATCATACATAAGATCTAAGTAACATTCTTCTATATTGCAATCTTCAACATCTCCTGAAATATAGTCCTTGTTGTTATATGTTCCAGCTGGTACAAGTCCCATTTTAGCCATTTCTAAAGCACCATCAATATATGGAACTTTGTTTACATCTATTTCAAATGTAACTTTTGAACTTGCAGCCATTTCCATAGCATGACCTGCAAGACCAAATCCAGTTATATCTGTACAAGCACTTATAGGATAGTTTTCAATTACTTCTTTTGCTTTTTTATTAAGAGAAGTCATAACTGTTACAACTTCATCTATTTGTGATTTTTCTGCCATCTCAGCCTTTATAGCAGTATTTATAAGTCCACTTCCTATTTGTTTTGTAATAATTATTACATCACCTGGTTGTGAGCCGTAATTTTTAAATATTTTATTTGGATTTACAAAACCTGTAACACTTAGTCCATACTTTGGTTCATCATCTTGGATAGAGTGTCCGCCAGCAAGTATTGCACCTGCTTCTAAAACTTTTGATGCTCCACCTTCTAAGATTCTTCCAAGTATTTTAGGGTCTAAGCAATTTGGAAATCCTACTATATTTAAAGCAGTTCTTGGTTCTCCTCCCATGGCATAAACGTCACTTAAAGAGTTTGCTGCTGCTATTTGTCCAAATAAATATGGATCATCTACAACTGGTGTGAAAAAATCCAGTGTTTGAATAAGTGCAAGTTCATCATTTACTTTGTAAATTGCTGCATCATCACTTGTTTCCACACCTACTAATAAATTTTCATCATGAAATTTTGGTAAATTGCCCAAAACTTGAGCAAGGGTCCCAGGACCTATTTTGGCCGCTCAGCCTGCTGTTTTTGTCATATGTGTTAACTTTATATCTTCAGTCATTATATTTGCTTCCTTTTTTATATTATTTAATTTTTAGTACTTTACTTATAGAAATATTTTATAATAAATTTTTCTTCTTGCACACTCTATTATGCCAAATAGATTTATTTTATTGAAAAAATTTATAAATAAATATAGCATTTATTGAGTAATTGCTGTAAAAATTTGTTTTACAGCTTAATTTGTATGTAGTAGTATTTTTCTTTCTTCCGATTATATTCGCTTTTTATTGAAAAACTTTTTGTTACATAATATAATTCTATATAAGAAGATAATTTGATAAGAAATTGTAATACAAATTCATTACCATTTATTAACAAATGGTTAACAAATCGCAGACAATTTGTTATATATTTTTACATATAGAGGAGATGAAAAAGTGAAAATAGTAAGTTTTTTCAATGTAAAAGGTGGAGTTGGTAAAACTACTCTAACTATTTTAAGCGCCATAGCACTTAGCAAAGAAGGATCTAAAGTTTTAATCATAGATGCAGATACTCAAGCAAACTTAACTCAGTTTTTATATAAAGTTTCACATAATGACAAAACCATGTTTGATGGACTGGCTGACAATATATCAGCAGAAGATCTTATTATAAAATCACCTTGTGAAAGATACAAAAACATCGACATTATACCATCAGATTTATCTTTATCTGTTTTATCTGAGTATTTAACTACTAAAACAAATCGTGAAAAATCTGTTTGGAGATGGTTTAGAAATAATGTAGAAAGTCTAAAAGATTACGATTACATATTTGTTGATTTATCTCCTTCTTATGATTTAATCGCTAGAAACTTCATGTTATGCTCCGATTCAATCATAACTCCAATAGCATATCAAGATATTGCAAGTATAAGGGGATGCGAGTTATTTTATCTAAAATACAATCAAGATTTAGAAGATATGGAAATGGAAAACACTGCAAAAAGGGCTGTGGTAATAAATTCTTATACTTCTAGAAAATTATCAACTGGAGATATTTTCTGGGATAAATTAAATGAATTTGATCATATAAAAAAGGATTTAATTAATGCAAAAATATCTGACACTACAGTTATAAAAAATGCCATACTTAACAAAATGGATATTGAAGATTACTGCAGAAAAATAAAAAAATCCCATAAAGTTAGAGACGAATTTAAAGAAGTGATAGAAGAATTAAAAGAAAAGGATGTGTTATAGTGGGTCTTGATAAATTTTTAAAGGATGAAAAAGAAGAAGTTGTTTTAAGTAAAAAAAATTATAAATCTAAAGTTAATGAGATGGTGAAAAATACCTTCGAAAAAGAATCTTTAAATCTACTTAATATGGAAAGTGAAGAAGTTAGCACTAAAAAAGTTCCTATGAGTATTTATTTTAATAAAGA
>JBJFEZ010000014.1:0-2685 GCA_051891195.1 Clostridia bacterium | reverse complement strand
CCTTTTGGTCCTAATACTTTACCTAATCTACCTACAACACCCATCATATCTGGAGTTGCTACGATAACATCATAATCAAACCAATTTTCTTTTTCAATTTTTGGTATTAGTTCTTCTGCTCCAACAAAGTCAGCTCCTGCTTTTGTAGCTTCTTCTGCTTTTGGTCCTTTAGCAAATACTAATACTTTTTGTGTTTTACCTGTACCATTTGGAAGTACTGTTGTACCTCTTACTTGTTGGTCAGCTTGTTTTGAGTCAACACCTAATTTAACGTGTAATTCTACTGTTTCGTCAAATTTTGTTTTTGGCATTTTTTCTATTGTATTTAAAGCTTCTTTAACTTCATACAATTTTTTTCTATCAACTAGCTTTTCAGCTTCTTGATATCTCTTTCCTTTTTTCATTTTATACCTCCTTTGGTTCTAACGAAAGTTTTAAAACTTTCTCCCAATTTTTATTTTAGTCTTCTACGACTACACCCATAGATCTTGCAGTTCCTGCTACCATACTCATAGCTGCTTCTAATGATGCTGCATTTAAGTCTGGCATTTTTTTCTTAGCAATTTCTTCTACTTGTGCCTTGTTTAATTTAGCAACTTTATCTCTATTAGGTTTTCCAGAACCTTTTTCTACTTTTGCAGCTTGTTTAATTAAAACTGCCATAGGTGGTTCTTTAGTAATAAATTCAAATGATTTATCTTTATAAACAGTTATAACAACTGGAATAACAGTTCCTGCCATTTGTGCTGTTCTGTCATTGAATTGTTTTACAAAGTCCATAATGTTAACACCACTTGCACCTAATGCTGGACCTACTGGTGGAGCTGGTGATGCTTTACCTCCTGGAATTTGTAGTTTAATTACATTACCAATTTCTTTTTCTGCCATTGTTTAGCACCTCCTTTAAATTTGTAGTATGTATACTAATCTATAAATAGATTATAAACTTAAAATTATACTTTTTGGACTTGTGAAAACTCTAGCTCAACAGGAGTTTCTCTTCCAAACATAGAAACTAAAACTTTTACTTTATGTTTTTCTTTGTTAATTTCTGTAACAGTTCCTGTAAAGTCTGTTAATGGTCCATCCATTATTTGTACAGTATCATTAACATTGTAATCTACATTTACTTCTATTTGTTCAAATCCCATTTTTCTTATTTCCTCATCTGTTAGAGGAATAGGGTCTGTTCCTGAACCAACAAAGCTTGTAACCCCTCTGGTATTTCTTACAATATACCAAGTTTTTTCTGTTACAATCATTTTAACTAAAACATAACCAGGAAAAACTTTTTTTAAGTTTGTTTTTCTTTTACCTTCTTTAATTTCAATTTGTTCCTCCATAGGAACAATAATGTCAAAAAAGTAATCTTCTAACTCTCTATTTTTTATAGTTTTTTCTAAATCTGTTTTTACTTTGTTTTCATAACCAGAATATGTATGTACCACATACCATCTTGGCACCATTTCTTCTTTTTGAGACATATTTTTAGCCTCCTTATTATTCATTTACTGTATTATTTTCAGCTTCATTATTTAGAATGTTGTCTACTGCATTTTCTGCTTGCTCATTAGTATTTGTATTTTCAGTTTGTTCACTGTGAGATTCTACAAATTCTTTTACTTTGTTAACTCCAAGTTTATTTGCAAATTCAAATACTAAGTCTAGCGCAAATACAATAGTAGCTGTAATAAGTACAATTACAATAACTGCAACAGTGCTATTCACAAGTTGCTTTGGTGTTGGCCAAATTACTCTTTTTAATTCTGCCTTGAAATCTCTGAAAAAGTGCTTCTTTTCCTTTTTTTCATTTTTAGTTACATCTTTTTTAGGCATTTTATTTCCCCCTTAAAAGGTTTATTTTGTTTCTTTATGAGTTGTACGTTTTTTACAGAACTTGCAATATTTAGCAACTTCTAGTCTTTCTGTATTATTCTTTTTGTTTTTTTCTGTTAAATAATTTCTTCTTTTACATTCTGTACATTCTAATGTAATTGGTTCTCTTGCTCCTTTTGCAGCCATTTAATACACCTCCAGCTTTATGCTTTTTGAATTTCATTTTTTTAAGCGTATGTTGCTCACATACGCTTAATTATCATACCATTTTTTTCTAAATATGTCAACTATTATTGCATATTTTCTTATTTTTTTTATGTTTTCCTATAAAATTCTAAAATTGCATTAAAAATCATTTTTGCCACTTCCAGGACTCAGATCTACTTTACACAAAGTGAACCTCTAAATGCAAAGAAGTAGCTGCTGTAAGACGCATTGATGTAGCCCCTGTATGAAGTCGTATAGACGTCGTTGGCATAGCAACCTCCTCTGACAGCGCAAGGAATGCGGGAACACGAAGAGGTTTCCGTCGTCCACTCTCTCACATTTCCTGCCATATCTTGTATATTACATCTTTTATCTGCATTTTCTCCTGCTTTAGCTATATTAGTATTTATATCTTTTCCTATTTTGGTTGCATAAGTTGTATCTCCTGAGTATGCTTCTATAAATATTATTGCTGTATCCCATGCATAACTATTTATTAAATCACTATAATATTTAGCACTACTTGAATATGGGTACATTGCTTTTGCAGCTATTACTGCATTTGGCTGTGTTATATTGTTCCACAACATTCCATCTGTTATTGTTGCACCATTACTTGTTGCTGAGGCTATTGTTGTTGCT
>JBJFEZ010000013.1:0-15424 GCA_051891195.1 Clostridia bacterium | reverse complement strand
TTTTTGTACTTCTGTTACTCTTTTTGTTATTAGTATTTTCATCTTTCTCACTTTTATACACATTTTTCTCTGGATAAATACTAATTTTAACAGTTTTCTTCTATTTAATTGTCAATGTGCTATAAAAGTGATTTTACTTTTCATACTTTTTACTACTTCATTTTACACATGATTTTTTACTTTGTAAATAGTTTTTGCAAATCTTTGTGTTTATTTTTTTAACTATTTTTATAATAGCAATCCGATTGCGGTTTCTTCGCAGTTGGGGGTTGGATCGATAAAAAAGTATTATATTAATAATGCTACAAAAACTTTAGTATTATGATGCTTAGAAAGTCTTAGCCAACTTTACACTGTAATAGAACTGCGTAAAATTGGCTAAAGTTTTATTTAATATATTCATTTAATGGTTTTACTTTATAGTTTAATTCTCCAAATCTATCTGTTGTTACATATCCAGGTGTACTATTTATAACATCTGGTATACGGTTAACAATAGTTGCACAAGTTAATTCTACTGTTGCTGGTCTTGCAACTACTATTGTTGTGTCTGGCTCTCCATAGATTGTCCATTCATTTTTGTCATAATCTTCTTTAGAATATACTTTTCCAATACACTCTGTTTCAATGGTAATACCTTCCTTTGTAGTAGTAGTAACTACTGCACTCATTCCTGTAGCATCTCCTGCTTTTACTGTCATTCCTAATGTTGTAGAATATATATCTTCTTTATATGTTTGTGGTACTGTTTTTTGTGTTTGACTTTCAACTGTTAGTCCTAGTTTAGAGCATAGCCAACCATTTACATTCCACATATATGATGGTAAATAATCTCCTGCTTCAATTACCTTTTGTCTTTCTTCATCACTTATTTTATCCACTGAAGCAACTTGCTCGTCAAATTCTTGCATTGTTAGTCCTGAACCGTGTGCTTTTGCTAATGCAATTCCATAGTCTTCTACATTATAGCTAGAGCTTCCTTTTATTTTTGTAATTTTTTGTGTAGAGCCTGCTATAGAGCTTATTAATTGTCCCCAGTATATATCTTGGTATCCGCTTCCTGTAATAGTACATCCTGTTTGTTTTGCCATTTCATCTAATTCTTTTGTTATTGCAGGATTTGAATTTTCTGGGTAAAATGCTTCTTCGCAAGTTGTAATAGCATTTATTCCTAATTTAGCACAAAGCATTAAACTATCTCTTACATCTGCTATTAAACTCATTGTAGTAACTATAGCAATGTCTGGTTTTACTTGTTTTAACATTTCTTCAGCATTTTCTAATGCTGTTACAGTTACATTTTTATTTTCTTCTCCCATTATTTCGCCTATGTCTTTTCCAATAACTGCTGGGTTTACGTCAATAGCTCCTACTACTTCTCCACCCTTTTCATAAACATAGCGCATAGTATACACGGCCATCTTTCCAGTTCCAAATTGTACAACTTTTACTTTTCTATCCATTTTTATCCTCCTTTTCCCTAAAATTATAGGGTTAATTATTATATATGAATTATATACCAATTATTATTTTATATACAACTGTTTTTAGAAAAAAGATAAAATTGAATTCCATATGCCTACAAATATTTTTGCTATAACATCAACTATTGTTTTTATAATGGTATTTGATTCATAAAAATCCACTAATATCTTATGTGTTGGTGGAAAAAACCATATTGCTAAAATAATTATACCCATAATTAAAATTGTTTTTAGTAAATCTTTAAATCTATCCCAAGTCCATTTGTATTTTATTTTATAACCTAAACTTTTTAAATACCCTTCATATGCCTGTTGATACTTTTGCTGATACTGATTTTGCATTTCATTAATTTTTTGTCTCATTTTTTCTAATTCTTCTTGTGTTTGTTCTTGATTGTAATTTTGGTTATAATTATTTGTAGCTATAGTTTGATTATTTTGAGTTTGACTGTTTTGAGCCTGGTTCTTTTGAATTTCTTCTTGTTGCCTTTTAAATTTTAATTCTTCATCATATTTTGCCCTTTTGGTATCATCGCTTAAAATATCATATGCTTCGTTTATTTGCTTCATTTTTTGTTCTGCTTTTTCTTTGTCTTCTTCTTTTTGCAAATCCGGATGATATTTTTTTGCTAATACTTTATATGCTTTTTCTATTATTTCCTTTGAAGCTGTTTCGCTTACTTCTAATAGTTCATATAATGTTTTCATTTTTCCCCCATATTTTTAATTTTTAACTATTAATAGTATATCATTTTTTGTAGAAAAAACATAGTATTTTTTTTATATATATGATATAATTTGAAATGTTATTAAAAATTATGTATGCGATAGGAGTTGAAAACTTTGAAATTAACACAAGACGGAGAAGTTTTGGCAGAAAATAAGGTTTTAATTTTATATATTTTAAATAAACTAGATAATCCTGTTACAAATGACGCTTTATTACGATTAGTATTAGCCGTTATGGATATGAATTATTTCTATTTTCAACAATTTTTGTTAGATTTAATAGAAAAAAAATATATTGTTTGTTTTAATAAAGAAGGAAAAAGCGTATACCAAATTACAGATAGCGGAAAGCAAACTTTAGAATTAACAAATGATATTATTCCAGGAATAATTAAATTAAAAGTTGATACCTCTTTTTCAAATGAATTACATCAAACTGCTCAAAAAGAATCTATTGTAGCTGAATATACTCCTTTAAGTGAAAATGAGTATACTGTTACTTGTAAGATTAATGAAAATAATAGTTGTATTTTTGAAATTAGTATTTTTGCAGGTTCTCGTGAAGAAGCTAAAAAAATTGTTGATAATTGGAAAGAAAATGCATATAGAATTTATCCTGAAATTTTAAATTCACTTAATAATTAAAAAACGTTGCTCAGAAGCTTTGCTTCTAAGCAACATTTTTTTATTTACACATATTTTTTACTTTTTCTATAACTTCATCAATAGAAATATTTACACTTTCATTTTCTGTTCTTCTCTTTAATTCTACTTGATTTTCATTTACTTTTTTTCCTACTGTAATTCTAACTGGTGTTCCTATTAAGTCCATATCATTAAATTTAACACCTGGTCTTTCTTTTCTGTCATCTAGCATAGTATCTATTCCCATAGAGTTTAAAGTATTATATAAATTATTTGCAACTTCTAATTGTTTTTCATCTTTTGGGTCAATAAGCACTATTCCTACTTTATATGGTGCAATACTCATTGGCCATATAATTCCTTTTTCATCATTATTTTGTTCTACTACTGCTGCAACTATTCTTTCTACTCCAATTCCATAGCATCCCATAACTACTGGTTTTAATTCATTATTTTCGTCTAAGTAATTTAATCCTAAGCTTTCAGAATATTTTGTGCCAAGTTTAAAAGTATTTCCTATTTCTATTCCCTTTTTAAATACCAAATGTCCGTGGCAATTTGGACATTCGTCTCCTTCTTTTACATTTTTAATATCATCTACTATTTTGGTTTCAAAGTCTTCTATGTTTACATTTGTATAGTGATAGTCTGTTTCATTTGCACCAACTATGAAATTACTCATATATTTAATAGAATTATCCATAATAACTGGAATGTCTAAACCTATTGGTCCTGCAAACCCCACATTTGCTTTTGTTATTCTTATAACATCTTCTGCTTCTGCTAAACTAACTTCTTTCGCCTTTAATAACTTAGCAAGTTTTGTTTCATTAACTTCTCTATCTCCTGGTACCAAGCAAGCATAAAAATCATTATCTATTTTATAAATAAGTGTTTTTACAAATTTATTTTCTGGTTTTCCTAAAAATGTGCTTATTTCTTCTATTGTTCCAGCATTTGGTGTATGCACTTTTTCTAATTTTTGTTTTGGTTCTCTTGTAGCTTCTTTATCTACACATTTGCTTACTTCAATATTTGAAGAATAATCACAATTATCACATAGAACAAGAATGTCTTCACCTGTGTCTGTTATTGCTTGAAATTCTTCTGAAAGTAATCCTCCCATAACTCCTGTGTCAGCTCTTACTACTACATAGTTTAAACCAACTTTTTGGCATATTTTATGATATGCTTCAAATTGTTTTTGGTAAGATTTGTCTGATTCTTCTTGATTAATGTCAAAACTATATGCATCTTTCATAGTAAATTCTCTTGTTCTAATCAAACCAAGCCTTGGTCTTACTTCATCTCTGTATTTGTTTCCTATTTGATATAAAGTATATGGGAAGTCTTTATATGAATGTGACTTCATTGTTGCTGCTAGTACAAAGAATTCTTCGTGTGTTGGTCCTAACACATATGGTCTATTATATCTATCGTTTAATTTAAATATAGAAGGGCCAAAAGCCTCATATCTTCCCGACTTTTGAAATAGCTCTATAGGTAGTAGCATTGGCATTGTAACTTCTTTTGCCCCTGCTTCATTCATACATTCTCTAATTATATTTTTTACGTTTTCTACAACTTTTTGTCCTAATGGTAATTTCATATAAATACCATTTCCCACTTTTTTAAACATTCCACTTTTAACAAGTAAATTTCCACTAACTGATTCTTCATCTTTTAGGTCTTCTCTTAATGTATAAAAAAAGTTTTCACTTAATTTCATTTTTATTCACATTCCTTTCTAATTTTTGTTTTATTATTTACTTGTTTCCCTTTCGGGCATTGGAGCCTCATTTAGTTCTTCTTCAAATTTTTCTTCTTTTTGATTTTCTTCAGCTTCTTCCTTATTTTCTTCTATAATTTCATCTATTACTATTTGCCTATTTTCATCTAATTTATATCTTGGTAAATCTGGAAGTTCATTTAAATTGTTAAATCCAAATATTCTTAAAAATTCAGAAGTAACACCATAAGTACCAGGTCTACCTGGTGCGTCTAGTTTACCGGTTTCTTCTATTAGGTTATAGTCTAATAATTTATATATTGTGCCATCTGAATTAACACCACGAATAGCTTCAACTTCAGCTCTTGTAATTCTTGGATTATATGCAATAATTGCAAGAGTTTCTATTGCAGCTTGTGATAAATTTGGTTTGTTTCTTTTATCTAAAATAGTATATAAGTATTCGTAATAGTCTTGTTTTGTGCATAATTGATAGGCTTCTCCTACATTTACAATTTGAAGTCCTCTATTTTGGTTTTTATAATCTTCCTTCATACTTTCTACTATTGTAATAACTTCTTCTGAGCTTGCTTCTAAAGCTGACATTAATTCTGTTATTTTTACTTCTCTACCTGCAGCAAAAAGTATTGCTTCTATTACTCCTTTAGATTTATTTATTTCCATATAATTTCTCACATTCTTTTATTTTAAAACTCTTATATATTATCACACGAATCAAGCCTTATGTCAAGATTTTTTGATGTTGGGTCAATTATTTTCTAATTGACATTATTTTTATACTGTGGTAGTATTAACATAGTCAAAAGAGATTGGAGTGATTTTATGGAAGAAAATGAAAACCTTCTTGATACTCAAGAAGAAAAAGATATAAAAGAGCAAAAAAAAATAGATGTTGTTACAGGTGATGGTAATTTAAATATTTCTCCTGTTTATGAACATATTGAAGTAGAAAAGCCTAGACCTAAAGACTCTAGAGAAGTAATTATTCCTGAAGTAAAAGATAATGTTAACAAAAAATAATGCACTAAAAATTTAAATTTTAGTGCATTATTTTTTGTTAAATAGCTTCTTGATTTTCTTGACTATTTCCTTCTTGATTTGCAATTTCTAAGCTAGATACAGATACTTCATAGGCAACCTTTTTTTCTACAGTTCCATCTTCATATTTTTTTTCATATTCTCTAGACTGAACTCTACCTACTATTTTAACTTCTGTTCCAACTGGTACATTTTCACAAAATCTTGCATTTCTTCCCCAAGCAATACAAGGAATATAGTCTGATTTGTTATATGCTCTATTTACAGCTAATAATATATCTGAAATTTCTCTTCCAAATGGTGTTTTACGGTAAATTGGTTTTTTACAAATATATCCGTCTAAAACTACTTCATTTGAAATGTTTTCTTTTTTTACTTCTATTTCTTCTTCATTTTCTATAAATTGAAGGTCTTTTACAAATACTGTTAAAATTAATTTGTTTCTTTCATTATCATAACTGTTATATGATCTAAATTGTCCATCAATTTTTAGGTTATCTCCCACATTAATATCTTTAATTGTTAATAGTCTTTCTGAAATAGTCACTGGAATAACATCTGCATTTCCGCTTAAACGTGGTACACTTAAGTCAAATATGTAAAATTTTTCTCCATAAATTTCATGACTAAATTTTTTTTCGCTTGTTACCTTTCCAACCAATATTAAATGGTTATTATCATCATAATTTGTATTCAATTTAATTTCCTCCCTACATTTGTTTCTTATTTTAGTTTATTCATAGTATGTAAAATTTAGACTAATTACTAGCCACAATCTATATTATACTATGTTTTTTTGGTTTTGTCTACATAAAATGTTAAATTTTTCTTATTTTGTAGAAAAAATACATTTTTAAAATTATACTTTTGTCTATAAACACCTTAGCTTAAGGCTTTTTGGTAGTCTGCATATAGCAATTTTAAGCTAGCTAATTCCATAGCTTCATAGCTGTTAATGTTATTTTTTATATTCATTTGTAGTTCTTGTGGTTCTATTTCTTCCCCTTTTATATTTTGTATTCCTCTTTGTAAACATATAATTATTTTATTTTCTGATATACTAGATGTAGTTATTGTAGATTTTGAGTTAAAACCATATGTTATTAATTTTAGGTGTAAATTATCTAGTAAGCTTATATTTTCAATAATATCTGTGTTAAATATTAAATTATCTGCTTTTTCAATAATTTTAATTATATCTTTTTTGTTGTTTTCAACTTTCTTTCCAAGTAAAACAGTTTCAAATGTAATATTTTTTACATTTCTAATGCAGTTTTCATTTAAGAAAATTATTTGGTCTTGGCTTGTTATTTTTTTTACTTCTTGTTTTAGGTAATTTTGGTGATTGCTTTCTGTTAAAATACCAATTAAAGACATTTTCTTTTACTCCTTCTTGATATAGGTCTAATATACCCATTTTCAAAAAGCTTTATTCGTTTATTTCCAAATTATTGCAATTTTTGCGTACCGTTATTATCTATAACATAATTGCTTTTATGTATTAAGTCAGATACTTTAACAACTTCATAACCTGATTGTTTAATATTTTTTAATAACATATTTAAACTATCTGCTGTATGGGTAGTTCCATTATGCATTAATATAATACTTCCACTTTTTAGTTTACCATTCAATCTATTCCACATTTCTTCTCCTGTTAGACCAGTATAATCTAATGTGTCTAAGTTCCATTGTATTGGTATGTGGCTTGCTGCTTTTGCTGAACGAATTACTGTATTATTATATTCCCCATATGGTGCACGGTAAAGAGTAGTTTTGCTTCCAGTAATTTTTTCTATTTTATTACAACATTCATTAACCTCTTTTATATTTGCATCACTGCTTAAATTATTTACGTGCGGATGAGTATTTGAATGGTTTCCAATTTCGTGCCCTGCATTATAAATTTTTTTAACTGCATCTGGAAATTTATCCACCCAATCACCTACTACAAAAAATGTTATTTTAGTTTGATTTTCTTCTAATGTTTTTAATATGCTATCTATATCATCTGCATTCCAAGCACAATTAATTGTAAGAGCTACTTTTTTATCACTGGTTTCAACACAGTAAATAGGAAGTTCTCTTGCATTACTAGAAGTAGTTATTGCACTTAAGTTTCCACTTGTTATTGTAAATGCAATTACAAATAAAACCACTACCGTAGTAAGCGAAACTAAATATGAATAAATTTTTTGCTTATTAAAAACAATGAACATACTTTATTACCTCCAAAATTAGATAATAACAGTATATTCATTGCTTGTTTTATTTATGATTATATTTATTTAATTACAATTTCTTCTTTAACTTGTTTTGCTTGTATATCTTTTCCTATTAATTTACTAGCCACTTCATTAAATTTACATTCTGTTTCTGTAAGATATACTTCTAATTGATTTTTGTTGTCTATGGAATTTATCCTAAGTTCATTTAAAATTTGTTCTGTTTTTATTGCAACAAAATTTCCTATATTTATAATTTCTACTTTTTTGCCTATTTGTTTTTTTATTACTTTAGTTAATAATGGATAATGTGTACATCCTAAAATTAAGGCTTGTATTTTATTAAATGGTTTTAAATATTCTTTTACTGCTAAAGTTGCTATTTTATTTTCGTTCCATCCTTCTTCAACCATAGGTGCTAATAGAGGACAAGCTATGCTTTGTACTTTAGCATCTGAAATTTTTTCTAGTATTGCTTTTTCCCATCCTTTACTACGTATAGTTCCTGCTGTAGCAATTACGCCTATGTTCTTTTTATTTGTTTTATTTATGTATTCAACTGTTGGACTTATTACTCCTATAATAGGTATGTTATATAAATCTTTAACAGTATCTAAAGCTTGGCTTGTAGCAGTTCCACAAGCAATTACTATTAGCTTTACACCTTTATTTATTAAAAATTCTATTCCATTTTTAGTTAGTTCTATAATGCTTTCTTTGGTTTTACTTCCATAAGGAAATCTTTTTGTATCTCCTAAATAAATAAAACTCTCTGTTGGAAGTTTTTTCATTATTTCTTTTAAAACTGTCATTCCTCCAACACCTGAATCAAATACTCCAATAGGTCTGTTGTCCATTTTTTTATTCCCTTCTTTTATTTTTTGTATATTATACTACTATACTTTTATTTTTACTATAGTTTATTTAAAATAACTTCGTTTATAAATCATTTATTATTACAATTCACAGCCTACTAGTATATAAGCCTATAAATATGTTAGTTTAGAGCATACAAGTGGTTCGAAGAATGACGAGTTAGAAAGAGTAACCATTCATTATTTAGCACAATTTGTCGAATCTTTGCATAAGATATATTAAAGAAAGGAGTATGAATTATTATGGAATATGAAAAATGTGTATGTCCAGTTTTAAATGTAGATGGTGTTATGGCTACAGGAAAACAATATGATATTGATATTACTCTTCCAGAAGATAACAGATCTGTTATTTATGGAGTAATAAAAGATTGCTATCAAGACCCTATTGCTGATGCTGTTGTAAAATTAATAGAAATATCTTGTGAGTGTGGTGAAGAAGAAAGAAAACCAGTTTCTCATACTTTTACAGATAAAGAAGGAGAATTTGTTTTCGGACCTTTATGTGCTAACCGCTTATATGAAATTCAAATCTGGGTTGATAAAGTAAAGCATTGTAAGGTATGTACTTCTTGTAAGCACGAAGGAAAATGCTTAAAAGGCGTTAAACTTGATTGTCCTCCTTGCCTAGAAAAACATTGCGATAAGCATTGCGATAAAGATTGCGACAAGCATTGTGACAAAGAATGTAATAAAGACTGTGATAAGCATTGCGATAAAGATTGCAACAAGCATTGTGACAAAAAATGTGATAAAGACTGTGATAAGCATTGTGATAAAGATTGCGACAAGCATTGTGACAAAGAATGGGATAAAGACTGTGATAAGCATTGCGATAAAGATTGTGACAAACATTGTGACAAAGAATGGGATAAAGACTGTGATAAGCATTGCGATAAAGATTGCGACAAGCATTGTGACAAAGAATGTAATAAAGATTGTGATAAACATCAATGCAAACCATGGTGTAGGCCTTGTAGATAACATTTTAAAACGGAAATGGACGTCAAAAGCTTTGCTTTTGATGTCCATTTTTTAATTACATTCCAATTCTTCTTGCTAATTTTTTTCCTTTTTTCATCATTCTTTTTTTGCTTTGTTCCATAGTGTCAGAATACATCATTGCCACCCCAGCTGTTACTATTCCGCCAATTATCATACCTTTTACAAAACTCATATTGTTGCCTCCTTTTTACTTATATTTTCTTCTATTTTTTATTATGTCTTATTTTCTTTTTTATATGCATTTTATACCATGAATATATTTCGTAACTTGCAATAATTAATAAAAAGCCTCCAAACAATTTTCTTAATAAATTAACATTCATTTTACTACTAATACTTGCACTTATAGCAGCACCTGCAATTCCAAATACTACAATAATTATAGAATCTTTCCAATTTATATTTTTATTTTTTATTCCAACAATTATTGCAGTTATGGCTGTTGGAATAAAAAAAATTAAGTTAATTGCTTGCGCTATATTTTGTTCAAATTTTAGCAAAATAGAAAGGAGAAGAATTAATATTGTTCCTCCTCCCATTCCCATTCCGGCTAAAAATTCCAGAAACAAAACCTATTAGTATTTCAAACATTTTTATCCATCCTTATTTTAATTAAAATAACATATTACAACCTGCATATATTAAAAAAATAGCAAATATAATTTTTAAATATTTTTCTGGTACTTTATTTAATAATTTAGCTCCTGTAAAACTTCCGTATAATTCCACCTATTGCACATAATATTCCTGTGTGCCAATTAATTAAATTACTTTGCCCATAAAAAATTGCAGTAATAATTACCATAGGTAAAATGCAAAAAATTGATGTTGCTCTAGCCTTTTTAGGTTCCATCTTTAGCATATATAAAAAGGCCGGCACTAGTATTAAGCCTCCTCCCGAAGTAAAAAGTCCACTAATAATTCCTGCACTAAATCCTACTAATATCCTTTTAATTGTATTATTTGTAACTTTTTTCATTTGTACTATTATGTACTTTTAAACAATATTTATACTTTATTTTCCTTTGACTTTTCAATTTCTCTTTCTGCTATTTGTGTTAAAATTAAGTCACATTTAAGCATTTGAGCAATAATATGATTTCTTAGTTCTTCTTCTTTTATTCTATCTGTTGCATCTAAAAATTTTTGTAATTGGTTTAAATAGCTTTTATTTTTTTCTTTCCAGTCTCTACTATTTGATGTTTCGTTTTTTGAAAATTTTTCTTTAAATTTCATAAAACACCTCTCTTATTTTTGTTACTTTTAAATATGTTTTTATTACTTTTATCGTTATGTTCCTCTCTTAATATGTAATTTTAATATATCTCGTGGTAAAATACAAGCATAAGACAAAATCCGACAAAATTTCCTAAGCAAAATTTAACAGAAAGGTTGAAATTTGAATGATTAAAATAAAATTATCTGATTTACTTGGAAAACATAAGATGACTCAGAAAGCTTTAGCTGATATTACTTGTATTAGACCTGCCACAATTTCTAAAATGTATTACGAAGAAACAAAAAGGATAGATATCAAACAATTAAATAATATTTGTAAGGCATTTAATTGTGAGATTTCTGATTTATTGGAATACATTCCAGATACCAAAAACAAATAAATATTATAGTTTATTTTTACTAATAGATTTAAATGAATTATATCAAAAGATACCAGTTTTTACTAGTATCTTTTATATTTTTGTTAAATTTTATTGTTTAATATAATTTCCTTTAAATTGTCTATTAGAAATTGCACATCTTCTTTTGTGTTATCTTTTCCAAAAGTAATTCTTAGTGTTCCTTCCGCTAAATTTTCTGGAACACCTATTGCCATTAACACATGTGAAGGCATTGGATTGCCCGTACTACAGGCTGAGCCAGCCGAAGCGCATATACCCTTTTCATCTAGCTTAAGTAATAATTCTTGTGCATTTACATTTTTAAATGATATATTTGCATTTCCTGGTAGTCTATTGTTTTTATCTCCATTTAGCTTTATGTTTGGAATACTTTTTTGTAGTTCGTCAATATAAAAATCTCTTAAGCTTTTTAAATGTTCATTATAGGAGTCAAAATTTTTATATACTTCTTCTATAGCCCTTCCTATACCTACAATTCCTGCAACATTTTCTGTACCTGCACGTTTGTCTTTTTCTTGATGACCACCATCTTGTATTTTTTCAAATTCTATTCCTTCTCTTACATACAAAGCACCTACACCTTTTGGTGCATAAAATTTATGTCCTGACATAGATAGGCTATCTATCATAAGTTCTTCAACATCTATTTTTACGTTTCCCACTGCTTGAACTGCATCTGTATGAAATATAATATTGTTTTTATGTGCAATTTCAGCTATTTGTTTAATTGGTTGTATTGTTCCTATTTCATTATTAGCAAACATAATAGAAATTAAAATTGTAGTTGGCTTTATTGAGTTTACTAATTGTTCTAAGTCTACTACTCCATTATTATCAACATTTAGATAAGTCACTTCAAAACCTTGCTTTTCTAAAGTTTTACAAGTATTTAATACTGCGTGATGTTCTATTTTGCTTGTTATAATATGATTTCCTTTCTTTTTATTAGCATATGCAATTCCCTTTATAGCTAAATTATCGCTTTCACTTCCACAAGATGTAAAATATATTTCTTGTTGTTTTGCACCTATATTTTTTGCAATACTTTTTCTAGCATTTTCAATAGCTCTTTTTGCTTGTCTTCCCAAAGCATACATTGAAGAAGCATTGCCATATTGCATTTCATAATATGGTAGCATTTCTTGTAATACTATATTACTAACAGGAGTAGTTGCAGCATGGTCAAAATATCGTATTTTCATTTTTTTATCCTTTCTTTTAATTTAATTTTTCTGCTTTTAATTTTATTATATGTTATTTTTTTGATATTATTTACTGTTTTTTTATTGTAATTTATAACTATTTTCATTTACAAAAAAAATTCTCAAATAAAATTGAGAATTTTTTTAGTCTTTTTATTTTATATTTGTATTATTTTGTTCACTCCATCTTGTTACTCTAATATTTTGATAAGCTTGTAATACTTCAGCATATTTTCTATATTCATCTTCCCATACTATTGATGGAATTTTATCATATGCTTCAAAAACCTTTTCTGCTTCTGATAAAAATATAATTTGCTCTTGTGGACTCATTAATTTATATTTTTTTGAAAATTTATATAATTTGTCTAACATATCATTAGCTTGTATAAATCCCCAAAAATCTTTAATTTTTATTCCTGCCATTCTAATTTGTAAAACTGCTGTTGCAATTAATGCAAATATAATAAATAATAGTAATATTATAACTGTTACTGCTTCCATCTATTTGCTCCTTTTATTTTCCTATTAATTGGAATTATATCACTTATTTTTAAATATTTCATTAAAAAATCTAAAAAAGATGAAGTTTTATTTATTTTTTACAATTCATCTTTTAAATATGTAAAATTTTTTATATTTTGCTATGCTACCTTTATTCCAGTATCTACAACCTCTTTCACAAAAGGATTTGAAACTTTTTCATAGTCTTCTGTTGTTATTGGATGTGGCTCTATTCTAGCATCTATATCCCAAGTCATTCCCATTAAAACTGCCATACAATCATAAATATCTTCAAAGTCATCAGAAATAACTGCAATATCAATGTCGCTATCTGCATTTTCTGTTCCTTTTGCATAAGATCCAAACAATATAATTGCTGTAACATTATATTGCTTTTTTATTTCTTCTACAAATTTGTTTATACTATCTAGAATATCTTTATTTATTGTTCTTTCAGCCATTTTTTTACCTCCTCAATATTATTTACTTGTTCTGATGTATAATCATCTGTACATTTTTCATCAAAACTCTTTTTATAATCATCATATCTAGCACTTATATTAAATGTATTTATAACTTGTATTTTTTTCCTTATTTCAGTTGGTACTTCTAAATTTGCTTTTTGCGAAAGTCGCTATCTGCACTTTCAAACCAATATTTTGTTAAATCTATACTATCCATATATTTTTTCTTCCTTTCAATCTGTTATTATTATAACATTAAATTCAAAATTTTACTACATTTTATTGACAATATTTTGTAAAAAATATTGTCGCTTTGTCTGGTATAAAATTTAATATTTTTTTCACATTTTCTATTCTATATTGTAAAATATATGTTATAATCTATATTAAATTTTGAATTTATAAGGGTGAATTTATGAATCGTTTTGAAGAAACTAAAAGAGCAGGTCTTTTAGGTATTATTGGTAATATATTTTTGTTAATTATAAAAGGAACTGTTGGATTTGTTTTTAAAAGTCAGTCTATGATTGCAGATGCTTTTAATAGCGCTGGTGATATTTTTGCTTCACTTATGACTTTTATTGGAAATAAAATTGCAAGTGAACCACAAGATAATACTCATAACTTTGGGCACGGAAAAGCAGAATACATTTTTTCTATGTTTATAGCTATTTCAATGATTGTAGTATCTTTTAAGTTATTGTTTGATTCTATTTTTGTTTTGATTAATGGAAGCAATTTAGTATTTTCTTGGCTTTTAGTAATTGTATGTGTTATTACTATAATAGTTAAACTTTCTTTATATTTATACACTTCTAAATTAGCCAAAAAGTATAATAATATTCTGTTAGATGCTAATAAAAAAGATCATTTTAATGACTGTATAGTAACATCTTTTACCTTAGTTTCTGTTTTATTTACCTTAATTAATGTATACTGGTTTGATAGTATTGTTGGTATTGGTATTTCTATTTGGATTTGCTTTACAGGTATTAAAATTTTTGCAGAAAGTTATAATGTATTAATGGATATTTCTATAGATGAAAAAACAAAGGAAATTATACTTGATATTGCCCATAACTATAAAGAGATTGAAAAAATGGACGAAATTTCTTCTTCTCCCGTTGGTTATCAATATTTAGTAGTTCTTACTATTTATGTTGATGGCAATATGAGTACTTTTGAAAGCCATAAACTAGCTGACCAGTTAGAAAATGATGTTACTAGCTTAGAAAAAGTTTATAAAGCTATTGTACACGTAAACCCAATTTAAATTTAAAGAACACCCAGCGTTATGCTGGGTGCCTTTTCTAAGTTATTATTATTTTATCTTCTTCTGCTTTTACAGTTGACTTTTTATTTGGCTTTACATTTCCATCTAAAATTTCTTCTGCTATTTTATCTTCTAGTATGCTTTGAATTACTCTTTTCAATGGTCTTGCTCCATAATTAGTGTCTATACCCTTTTTAGAAATTAATTCTTTTACGCTTTGGTCAATTTCTAAGTTAATGTCTTTTTCTTTCATTCTATCTGTTACTTGTTTTAGCATAATGTCTATTATTTGTTTTATATCTTCGTCTGTTAGTTTATGGAATACAATAATTTCATCTATTCTGTTAATAAATTCTGGTCTAAATTGTTTTTTTAGTTCTCCCATAACATCTTTTTTAATGCTTTCATATTCTTTTTGAGCTTCTTCTTTTTTGTTTGTGCTTGCTGCAAAACCTAATGTGTTCTTATCTGTAATTAATCTTGCACCTATATTTGATGTCATAATTATAACTGTATTTTTAAAATTAACTGTTCTTCCTTGTGCATCTGTTAAACGACCATCGTCGAGAATTTGTAAAAACATGTGTAAA
>JBJFEZ010000012.1:0-16273 GCA_051891195.1 Clostridia bacterium | reverse complement strand
TCACCTTCTATAAAATAAAATATAAAAATTCACACACTAATCTTGACAAGGTCTATTAGACAAAAAAGTTTAATAAGTGGGTTCTTTTCTATGGGAAAAATTAGTTATTTTTTTAATTATAAAAATAATGCAAAATACTTGATAAATAAGAAAAATACATATACAATAATAAAAGAAAAAAGAGGAGATATATTTTATGAATAATAAAAAAACATTTAGATTTTATATAACACTTTGGATAGCAAAGTTTTCTTCTTTTGCATTAAAAATATTAAGAAGAAATGCAACATATTTTCCAGGGAAAATAGCTTTACTATTATGCCCTAACTTTTTAGGAATGTTAGAAAAACCTAAAACTATTGTTGGCGTAACAGGAACAAATGGAAAAACTACAGTATGTAATATGATAAATGACACATTAGAGCAAAATAAATTTGACTTTATAAACAATAAATATGGTTCAAATATAGATGGAGGAGTTGCTACAACTCTTATTCAGGGTGTAAATTTTATGGGAAAAGCTAAAAAAGAGTTGGCTGTACTAGAAATAGACGAAAGAAGTGCAAATAAAATATATCCATACATAACACCAACATATCTGGTTTGTACTAATTTGTTTAGAGATTCATTAATGAGAAATGCACATACAGAGTTTATTTCAGATATATTAAATAAATATATTCCAAAAGAAACTATAATGATTGAAAATGCAGACGATATTATTTGTAGCCATATTGCAGATGGTAACCCAAAAATATATTTTAGTATAGACAAGCTACCAACAGACTTAGAAAAATGCGAAAACATTGTAAGAGATATAAGAGTATGTCCAAAATGCCATAGTAAGTTAGAATATGACTATGTAAGATATCATCATATTGGAAAAGCGCATTGCCCAAATTGTGACTTTAAAACACCAGATGCAGACTATAAGCTAACTAAATTAGATATAGAAAATAAAAAAATGACTATAGTATCAAAAGAGTCTGTAGAAGTATATGACTTAATTAGTGATAACATTATAAATATATACAATATGCTAGCAGTAATTATAGTATTAAAACAATTAGGACTATCACAAGAACAAATAAATGCTTCATTTAAAGAACTAAAAATAGTAGAAACAAGATATAGTGAAGAAGAATATAAAGGATATAAAATAGTAACGCATTTAGCTAAAGGAATGAACCCTATAGCTTGTTCAAGAGCATTTGATTATACAAAAAATCAGTCAGGAAACAAGGCAGTAATAGTTATTTTAGACGATTTACACGAAGAAGCTAAAGGTTCTGAAAATACTGCTTGGCAATATGATACAGACTATGAATTTTTAAATGATGAAAGTATTAAACAAATTATTGTTGCTGGACCACGTTATTTAGACTCTTATGTACGACTACTAATGGCAAATATTAGCCCTGAAAAAATAGTGCATAAAAAGGATTTAATTGAAGCAACAAGTGAACTAAAATTAGAAGGTATAGAAAAAATATTTATTTTACACGATTTATATTCAATAGAAGAAACAAAGCAAATAAAACAAAAGGTTAAAGAGATAATTGATAATTAAAAAAAATGAGGAAAGGTTGAATTCTTTTCAAACCAGATTTGTGCCTTAGGAAAGGGAATGTGAGTAAATATGAAAATTGAAGTATTATATCCTGAGTTTTGCAATTTAAATGGAGATATGGGAAATATAAAGTATTTACAAAAATGTTTACCAGATTCACAAATTATAGAAACATCAATAGACGAAGAACCAAAATTTGTAAATCAAGAAGATATTTCACTTGTGTATATGGGAACATTGTCAGAAAAATCGCAAGAAATAGTAATTAGCCAATTAAAACCATATATAGAAGATATTAAGAGAAAAATAGAACAAGGACAAGTATTTTTATTTACAGGAAACAGTATAGAAGTTTTAGGTAAATATATAGAAAATGAAGATGGAAGCAAAATAGATGCTCTTAATATTTTTGATATATATGCCAAAAGAGATATGCTACATAGACATAATAGCTATTATTTAGGAGAGTATGAAGATATAGAAATACTAGGCTTTAAAAGCCAATTTACAATGTTATATGGAGATAATCAAAACAACTATTTTTCTAAAGCAAATAAGGGAATAGGAATTAATAAAAGTTCAAAGCTAGAAGGTATTCATCAAAATAATTTTTTTGCTACATATTTAATTGGACCATTTTTAATATTAAACCCATATTTTACGTTAAAATTACTAAAAATTATGGGGGTAGAGAATCCAAAACTTGCATTTGAAGATGCAATTATGGAGGCATATAATGTTAGACTAAAGAAGTTTAAAACTATTAATAATTAACATCAATGTAATCTTATATTTACACTAAAAATATTGAAAAAATTAATATGTTATGATATAAATAAATAGTAAGAATACAAACAAAAAGGAATAATTGATGAAAAATATAAAAGAATACAATTTAGAAGATTTAAAGCAAGAACTTATTTTACTAGGAGAAAAGGCATATAGAGCAGAGCAAATATTTAATTGGATTTATGTAGAAAAAGTAAAAAGCTTTGATGAAATGACTAATTTGTCTTTAGAACTAAGAGAAAAACTAAAACAAAATTATACAATGTGTAATTTTGAAATTATAAAAAAACAAGAGGCAACAGACGGTACTAAAAAATACTTATTTGATATATTAGACGGAAATGCTATTGAAACAGTTTTAATGCAATACCATCACGGAAAAACAATATGTGTTTCTTCACAAATTGGCTGTAAAATGGGATGCAAATTTTGTGCATCAACAGGAATTGCTTTTGTACGTAATTTAACAGCAGGTGAAATAGTAGAGCAAATATTAGCTGTAGAGCAAGACATTGGTGAACATATTTCAAATATAGTATTTATGGGAATAGGAGAACCATTTGATAACTACAATAATGTAATGAAGGCAATTAGAATTATAAACAATCAAAAAGGCTTAAATATAGGTGCAAGACATATTAGTGTATCTACTTCAGGAGTAGTTCCAAGAATTTATGACTTCGCAAACGAAGAACTACAATGCACTTTATCAATTTCTTTACACGCAACAAGTAATGAGAAAAGAAGTGAAATGATGCCAGTAAATAATTTGTATCCAATAGAAGAATTAATAAAAGCGTGTAAGGATTACATAGCAAAAACCAACAAAAGAATTTCATTTGAATATGCACTAGCCAAAGATAACAATGATAATATAGAAGATGCAAAAGCTTTAGTAAGTTTATTAAAAGGTATGATTTGTCACGTAAATTTAATACCAATAAACAAAATAGAAAATGGAAAATTTACCAAAAGTAGCAATGAAAATATTATTAAATTTAGAGATTATCTAAACGACCACGGAATAGTAGCTACTATTAGAAGAGAACTTGGAAGTGACATTGATGCAGCTTGTGGCCAATTAAGAAGAAAAAATATTTAATATAGGAGGAAAATAAATGAAAGGTTTTGCTAAAACTGATGTTGGCAAAGCAAGAGAAATGAACCAAGACTATTATTATATTCCTTCTCCGCAAGATAAATTGCAAATATATATTTTAGCAGATGGAATGGGTGGATATAATGGTGGAGAAGTGGCAAGCAAGCTAGCAACAGAATCCGTAAAAGAATATATATATAATAATTTTACAAAAATAGAACCTGTAAAAGAAAAGATTTTAAAACTTGTAAAAGACGCTATGGAATATGCTAATTTGGTTGTTTATGAAAAATCTAAAAACAATGAAAATCTGCAAGGAATGGGTACTACTTTAGATGTCTGCTTCATATATAATAATAAGATATACATAGGACATGTTGGAGATAGTAGAATATATTTAATTAGAGGAGATATAATACGTAAATTAACCAAAGACCATAGCTATGTTCAACAATTAGTAGAAGACGGTAAAATTACAAGACAAGAAGCACAAAACCATCCTAAGAAAAATATGCTTTTAAAAGCTTTAGGCTGTACAGCATATGTTGAACCAGATATTAGAGCAAGAAACCTAGAAAAGGGAGACGTTCTATTAATGTGTTCAGATGGATTAACCAATATGGTACAAGAAGACCAGATATATAGTTTAGTTAAAGAAGATGCACAAACTGCACCAGAAAAATTAGTAAATTTAGCAAACCAAAGTGGTGGTTATGACAATATTACTGTTATAACAATATTATAGGGGAGAGTAATTATATGAATTTAGTAGGTAAAGTAATAGGAAATAGATATGAAATACTAGAAAAAATAGGAGAAGGCGGAATGGCTACAGTGTATAAAGCCAAATGCAATATTCTAAAAAGATATGTAGCAATAAAAGTGCTTAGAGAAGAATTTACAACAGATGAAGAATTTGTAAAAAGATTTAACACAGAAGCACAATCAGCAGCAAGCCTTGCACATCCTAATATTGTATCAATTTTTGATGTGGGGCACGAAGATAATATTTACTATATTGTAATGGAACTAGTACAAGGAAAAACATTAAAAGAAATTATAAATGAAGATGGAGTATTACCTTGGAAATGGTCTGTTAATATAGCAATTCAAATAGCTTCAGCATTAGAAACCGCACACAAAAATAATATTATCCATAGGGATATTAAACCACATAATATTATAATTACAGAAGATGGAATAGCAAAAGTAACAGACTTTGGAATTGCTAAAGCTGTTTCAAACTCAACAATTACTGCATTTGGAGCAACTATTGGCTCTGTACATTATTTTTCACCAGAGCACGCTCGTGGAGGATATACAGATGCTAAGTCAGACATTTATTCTTTAGGCGTTGTAATGTATGAAATGTTAACTGGTAGAGTACCATTTGATGCAGATACACCTGTATCTATAGCGTTAAAACATATGCAAGAAAAGCCTGTAGAATTAATAAAACTAAATCCATCTATTCCATTTGCTGTTAATAAAATTGTAATGAAAGCTATGGAAAAAGAAATTAGTTTAAGATATCAAAGTGCAACAGAAATGCTAAAAGACTTAAGTATGGCGCTAAAAAATCCAGAAGGTGAATTTGTAACAAGTAATGCAGAAAAGTTACAATATACTCAAAGAATTCCAGTATTAGGAGAAGAAAAAACAGAATATATGAAAGAAGAAGATGTTAATAAAAAAGGAAAAATTGCTAAATATTTTGAAAAACATCCAACAGCAAAAAAAGTATGGATAACAATTATAATAATACTTTTAATAATATTATTACCATTAGCAGGATTTTTTGGAGTACAGCTATTACTAAAAGCAGGTTTACCAAAAGATGTTGATTTACCTAATTTTGTAGGAAGAGATGTAAACGAAGTAAGCCAAATAATAGAAAAAACAAAATTGAATATAGAAAAAGTGGAAGAATTTAATAGTGAAGTAGAAGAAGGAAAAATTTTCTCTCAAGAGCCACCTTATATAGAAGGGTATAAAGTTAAAGAAAATAGCACAGTAAAAATATGGGTAAGCAAAGGCACTCAAAAAGTAACAATGGAAAAAGTAGTTGGAATGAGCTTTGAAGAGGCTGAAAGAAAATTAGTAAATGAGCTAAATTTAAAAGTTGAAAAAATAGAAGAAACAAGTAAAACTGTTGAAGAAGGGATTGTTACCAAACAAGACGTTAAAGAAGGAACAGTGCTAAATGCAGGAGATACTGTAAAATTATATGTAAGTATTGGAACAGGAATAGAGCAAATTGTAGTACCATATGTAATAGGAGATACAGAAAAATCTGCAAGAGAAAAATTATCTAAATTAGAAGTTGTTGTTGTTTATGAAGAAGATATGTCAAAAACAGATGGAAAAGTGTTAAAACAAAGCATTGAAGCTGGTGAAACTGTAGATGAAAAAACTAAAATTACTATAACTGTAAACAGAATAGAAGATATAAAAACAGGTATTATCAAATTAAACTTACAATCATTGTTAGGCAGTAAAGCTACCATTGATGTAGATGAAGCAGGAAATGAAATTAACCCAACTGTTAATGTAAAAATTACAGTAAATGATGAAAACATACATTCAACAACACATCGTAAAGATGAAACAGATATTACAGTAGATGTTTATGGAAAAGGTACAGTAACCGTTAAAGTGTGGATAGACGACACTATGGAAACAATGAAACAATTTAATTTATCAGTAGAAAATCCAGAACTTATTATACAATAATAAAGTTAATTACAAGTGTCAGTTTTAGAAAGTATTTTTAAACTGACACTTGTTTAAGTTTTAATATATAAAAACAAGGAGAACAGATGTCAAAGGGAATAATTACTTGTACTAGCTCAAATTTATATCAAGTTAATGTAGAAAATGAAATATATAATTGTTTAGCTAGAGGAAAATTTAAAAAGGAAAAAATTAGCCCATTAGTGGGAGATTATGTAGAAATAGAAGTAACAGACAAAGATAAAAAAGAAGGAGTAATAGAACAAATTTATAAGAGAGAAAACGAGATTAAAAGACCAAAAATGGCAAATTTAACTCAGCTTATACTAGTAGTTTCTATGAAAATGCCAAAACCTGATTTACTACTTTTAGATAAACAACTAGCTTTTGCTAGTTATTTAGGACTAAAAGTAGCTATATTCTTGAATAAAATAGACCTAGAAGAAGAACAACAAATAAAAAATATAGAAAAAATATATAAAAATATTGGCTATGAAGTAATACAAACTAATGCAAAAGGAGACCTTCCTTTAGAAAATATAAAAGCACTTCTAAAAAATAATATTACAGCTTTTGCAGGAAATTCAGGAGTAGGTAAATCTACATTATTGAATTCAATATTTAATAAACAGTTAACAGAAGAAGGAATAATTAGCAATAAAAATCAAAAAGGAAAAAACACTACAACAGCTGTTACCTTATATAAATATGACAAAAACTCTTATTTAGCAGACACACCTGGATTTGCAACATTTGAAGTTACAGAAATTCCTAAAGAAGAACTTAGCCATCATTTTGTAGAATTTAATTCGTATTTAAAAAACTGTGAATTCTTAGGATGTAGTCATATAAAAGAGCAAAACTGTGAAATAAAAAGAGCTGTAGCAGAGGGAAAGATTTCAAATTATAGATATGAAAATTATATAAAAATATATGAAGAATTAAAAGAACAGGAGGAAAGAAAATGGTAGAAGTGTCAGCCTCTATTTTAAATGTAGAAAACAAAAATGCAATACAAACATTATATAACCTAGAAACTGCAGGAATAGATTACTTTCATATTGATGTAATGGATGGAAGATTTGTAAAAAATAATACTTCAAATAAAATGATAGAATATTGTGAATATTTAAATAATATTTCAAATATGCCATTAGATGTACATTTAATGGTAGAAGATGTAGAAAATTATATAAAAAGCTTTTTAGTGTTTGATCCTAATATAATTACAATACATTTAGAAGCAGGAAAAGATAAACAAGAAATAGTAAAGTGGATTAACTTTATAAAACAAAATAATGTAAAAGTTGGAATTTCAATAAAACCAAATACAAAAGTAGAAGAACTTTACGAGTATTTACCATTTATTCATTTAGTATTAATTATGAGCGTTGAGCCAGGAGAAGGGGGACAAAAATTAATTCCAGAAACTATAGAAAAAATTCAAAAACTAAATAAATATATACAAGAAAATAATTTAGAAGTAGATATAGAAGCAGATGGGGGAATTAATACTGAAAATGCTCAATTACTAAAAGATGCAGGAGTTAATATTATAGTAGCCGGAACAGCAATAATAAATTCTGATGATTATAAAAACACAGTACAAAAATTAAAAAAATAGTAATAAAATGAAAGTAGACACTTTTTAACTTAGTGTCTACTTTTATTTTTATTTATCTTCAGTAGTGTTTTCAATAACTGGTGTAGATTCTTCTTTTTTTACTTTTACAAAAAGTGAAAATACAAAAATTCCAAGTCCGAAAATAAGAATAAATAGTGAAACAAAAGCGCCAACATATGGTACTAATTGCAATAACCATAAACAAGCAACTGATGCCAAAGATAATAAAATGGTTTTGGCTTTTGTTTTTTCTTTAAATTTATTTGCAAAATAATTACCTATAGATATACCTAGTATAGAAATTGTAATAGATAAAACTAAAGCATATAAAGTAATTAAAGCTAAACTTAAGTATGATGAAATTCCTAAAAATAATAATACAATACATACTATTGGAATAAATATAAAACTTAAAATTCCAATGCCAGCAGTTGAAAATGGTCTTTTAGTCATACAATATGTTGCTTTATTTGCAAAATTTGGAGTAACAAAACTTGATAATAAAATAACAACAACTGCTAAAAGTATAACATTAAGAAAACTTATAACATATTGAGAAATAACCTCTCCAACAGATTCAACTTTTTCTTCTACTTGATTAAATTGTACTTCGCCCATAACTGCATTTTCAGGAATTGAGGCTTGATTAGGACTTGAATAATTTAAATTACCTCTTATTACGTATGATGCATTTTCTGAACCAAAGTTAATGACTTTAGAAGAAATATAAGCATTTTTCATAACAATGCCACTAAGACTTACATTTTCACTTAATAATTTTAAATCTCTTCCTATGTAAGCAGAAGTATCTAGATTAAATGTATTAGCTACTGCATATACATCATTTACTTCACCTTTTACAGTCATTTCACTAGCTAAAGCAAATATGTTATTATATATAACAGCAGAAGAATCAATAGTTAAATTTTGTGCTATTACATATAAATCTCCAGCAACCTGACCCGTAATTGTAACATTTTTACCAATAATAAATGTATTACCATTTACAAGTTCAGACATTACAATGTCTTCTTCTGAAATAAGGTAAACATCATTATTAGTAATAGTAAATTGATTTGATGGTTCTTCTAAAGTATCTTCAGGATTTTCTTGAGTAGTAACTTCAGGACTTGCTTCAGAAGAAATAGGTGCAACATCATTTGCTAAGCAAATAGAAGTACACATTAAAAAAATAATTAAAAATAATAATAAAATTTTAATTGTTTTTTTCATAAAAAAACCTCCTTAAATTTATGACATAAATATATATCATAAAAAGAAGAAAGTCAATAATAAAACTAAACTTTGCTAGTATTACAATGTGTTTTAATATCAACAAAATAAGCACAATTATTATTAGCATTTACTTTTTGAATACAAACATTTTCAAAAGAACACTTACCATCTTTTTGATAAATGCATTTTTCGGAACAATTAATATTTGTCAAAACAAACACCTCTTAATATTAATATAAATAAAAAGTAAAAAAATATACATAAAAATATTAAGAGTTTAAATAACTTTTACATAAATGACGAATACAACATTGACTACAGTTAGGATTTTGAGCTTTACAAGTTTTTCTACCGTGCCAAATTAAAATATGGTTAGCATCATAATAATATTTTTTTGAAATTTGTTTTAATAAATCTTGTTCAATTTTTTCAGGTTCTTTTTCATTAGAAAAACCAATACGATTAGAAAGCCTTTTTACGTGAGTATCAACAGCAATACCTTGAGGATTGTTAAAAGCTTCTAACATTATTACATTGGCACTTTTTCTGCCTACACCAGGAATAGACATTAATTCCTCCATAGTTTTAGGAACTTCTCCTGCAAAATCATTTATAATTTTTTGCGAGGCAAGTTTTAAATTTTTGGCTTTATTCTTATAAAAACCACAAGAATGAATTAAATTTTCAATATCTTCTATAGGCATTTGGGCAAAATCCTGTGGAGTATGATATTTTGGAAAAAATTCAGCAGTAACTTTATTTACTCTTTCGTCAGTACATTGAGCAGAAAGCATAACAGCAATCATCATTTCAAAAGGAGTATTAAAATCTAAGCTGCATTTGGCATCTGGATATTCTTTTTTTAATAATTCAAAAATTTCTACAACATTTTTACTTTTCATAAATCAACATTCCATTCATAAATAATTATATACATTTATAAATATTAAGAGTTTTCAACTGCAATAATATTACAATAAAAGTGGGTTCTATAAATAGAACCCTTTTTTTCTTATTTGCACTTTCATTCATTTGAATGTTTAAGCCGGGAGAAAATTGAAATAATAGTAGGAATAAAAAAGAAAGCTTTCATAAAAAAACGACCTGTGTTACTAGTTGTTACTTCTAATTCATCTTCCCATTTTACATAGAAAGGATAATCTTTACTGTATTTATCAAATGAATCTTTATTAATGGAGTTTACGACTATTAAATTAAGAACAACGATAAATACAAAGAAGAATCCTAAAATTGCTATCATTAAATTTCCCTCCTAAAAATAAGTGTAAAATTATTATAGCACATATTATAAAACATTGCAAACAATATAAAACATAAAGTGGTAACAAATAATAGATTAAATTAATATAATATACAAAAAGATAGGGGGTAATTTACATATGTTTGGAGTATTAAGAAAAACGTTGGGAGTATGCCTTATAGGACTAGGACTTGGAATATTACTTGTACTATTACTTCCTATATCAGGCTGGCTATTTGCAATAGGAGTAATAGTAGTAGCTGTTGGGCTAATGTGGTTATCTTGTTAAAAAGGGGGAGTAAGTAATGACTATTGTTGTAAAAAAAGTTCCAAAGTGCTTGAGAGGCATTGTCAAATTATTATTTGGAATAAAAGAAAAATGATACAAAAAAAGGAGACTATTTTAATAGTCTCAATTTTATTGCTTTATTGCGTAAAAAATTTTTAATAAAATTCTTGTAGCAATAAGGTTAAATTCATTTAAATATAATTAAGCTCTAGCTACTTTTCCAGAACGTAAGCATTTTGCACAAGCATGTATTGTTTGTGTTTGACCATCAACAACGGCTCTTACTCTTCTTAAGTTTGGTTTAAAAGTTCTAGTAGCTCTTCTACTAACGTGAGAACGAGCAATACTTATTTTATTTCCATGAGATAATGTTTTTCCACAAATATCACATTTTGCCATTGAACTGCACCTCCTATGTGAAATCTAAAATTGACTAATTATAAGTTTAACACAGTTTTTTAAAAAATACAAGTGTTTTTTAGAAAATAGTGGTAATTGATAATATTTTTGGTTACAATTCACAACCTACTAGTATATAAGCCTATAAATATGTTAGCTTAGAACATAAGTCTTTAACTACTTCACTTGCTAAAATAAGTCCAGCAACAGAAGGAACAAAAGCAATACTAGCAGGAGTTTTTTTATCACTTGTATCAAAACGAACTGGTTCTTCTTTTGAATATACTACTTTTAAATGATTAATATTTCTATTTCTTAGTTCTTTTCTTACTACTTTTGCAAGTGGGCATACTGAAGTTTTACTAATGTCACTAACTTCAAATTTAGTAGGGTCTAATTTATTTCCTGTACCCATAGAAGAAATAATAGGAATATTTTTTTTGTATGCTTCTTCTATTAAACAAAGTTTTGAGCTAACAGAATCAATAGCATCTATAATATAATCAAAAGTAGTATTTAAAATTTTGTCTGAGTTTGTAGCATCATAAAATTCTTGATAAATAGTTATATTTAAATTAGGGTTTATTTTTAAAAGCCTTTCTTTTTCTACCTCAACTTTAGGCATTCCTACAGTAGTGGTATCTGCTATTAATTGACGATTAATATTTGTTATATCAACAACATCATTATCAATTAAAGTTAAGTTACCAATACCGCTACGTGCTAAAGCTTCTATAGCATACGAACCAACTCCACCGCAACCAAATACTGCTATATGAGCTCCATTTAATTTATTTAAATTATCTTTTCCTATTAAATACTCAGTTCTATTAAGCCAATTTTTCATTTTAAATCTCCACACTTTATAAATTATTAACAATGCAATTATAACATTTTTAAAAATTAACTGTCAATGTTACAATTATTGCAAATTTTATTTAATCTAGTATATTATGAAACAAATACAAACAAAAATTTGCAAAAAACACTTGCAAATTTTTTATTTTATGATAAAATGTTGAAGAAATGCAAAGGAGATAAAAATAATGTTAGCATATATTAAAGGAATATTAGAAATAAAAACAAATGGATATATTGTTGTAGAAACTGCAGGCATTGGATATAAAGTATTTATGCCACAATCAACAATATCAAAGCTAGGAAACATAGGAGATAAAGTTCAAGTATATACATATATGAGAGTAAGAGAAGATGACATTAGTTTATATGGCTTTTTAAATAATGAAGAACTACGTATGTTTGAACTACTACTAGGCGTTAGTGGAATAGGCGCAAAAGGTGCACTAAATATTTTATCAAATATAACTCCATCTCAATTTGCGTTAGCTGTTATATCAAATGACGTAGCAATACTTAAAAAAGTGCCAGGCATAGGACCAAAAACAGCACAAAGAGCAATACTTGAATTAAAAGATAAACTAAAGAAAGAACAAGAAATTGCTGCATCAGAAGGAGAAGAAACATCTACTATACAAGAAGTAATAAAAGAAGATGAAAAAGTATCAGAAGCTATAAGTGCACTTCAAGTATTAGGATATACTAAAAGGGAAATTTTAGAAGCATTACCAAAAGTAGATTTAACATCTTTAACCATAGAAGACATTATTAGAAAAGGGCTAGCTAATTTAGCCAAAGGAATTTAAAGGAGAAAATAAATGGATTTAAGCAAACCACTTGCCTATAGAATGAGTCCAAAAACTTTAGACGATTATGTAGGCCAAGAACACATTTTAGGAAAAGATAAAATTTTATATCGTACAATTAAGGCAGACAGGTTATCTAGCATTGTATTATGGGGTCCACCAGGATGTGGAAAAACTTCACTTGCTAGAGTTATTAGTAATACAACAAAATATAAGTTTTTAAAAATAAATGCTGTAACAGCAGGAATTGCAGATATAAAAAATGCGGTTGAAACAGCTCAAAACGCATTATTAAATCCATCTGGAAAATGTATTTTATTCATAGATGAAATACACCGTTTTAATAAATTGCAACAAGATGCATTACTTCCTTATGTTGAAAACGGAACTATAATACTAATAGGGGCAACTACAGAAAATCCATATTTTGAAGTAAACAAAGCGTTAATATCAAGATCTATGGTATTTCATTTACAGTCTTTAACAAATGAAGATATTTTTAAAGTATTAAAAAAGTCTTTAACTACAGAAGAAGGTTTGGGCAGTTATAATATAAAAATAGAAGATGAAACGCTAAAAAAATTAGCACAAACATCAGGGGGAGACGTAAGAACTGCTTTGAATGGGTTAGAGGTTGCTGTTTTAACAACTCAAATGGATGAAAATGGAGTAATAAATATAACAGACGAAATTTTAAAAGAATGTGTACAAACTAGAAAAGCAGTATTTGATAAAAAAGGAGACAGCCATTACGATAATATTAGTGCATTTATAAAATCAATGCGAGGAAGTGACGCAGATGCTGCGCTATTTTACTTAGCAAGAGCTTTAAATGCAGGGGAAGACCCAGTATTTATGGCTAGAAGAATTGTAATTGCAGCAGCAGAAGATGTAGGTATGGCAAATCCAAATGCATTAGTAGTAGCAACTTCTGCTATGCAAGCAGTTAATATGGTAGGAATGCCAGAAGCAAGAATTATTCTAGCAGAAGCTGCAGTATATGTGGCAACATCCAAAAAATCTAATGCAGCATATTTAGGAATAAATAAGGCATTAGAAGATGTAGCAAATAAAGAAACAGGAACAATACCAATGCATATAAGAAATGCGCCTGCAGAACGGAATGAGCAAAGAAGGTTATGGAGTAGGGTACAAATATCCACACGACTATCCAGGACATTGGGTTGAACAACAATATCTACCAGACGCAATGTTAGGAACAAAATATTATATTAAAGATGATACTGTAGAATAAAAAACACTGTACTTAAAAAGTACAGTATTTTTTAGTAATTATTCTTTTTTCTTATCTTTAACAATTTCTGTCATAGCACCTAAACTACTTAAAGTATTTGTTGCTTCAAAAGGAATAAACACTTTATTAGCTTCACCATTAGCAACTTCTTTTAAAGTTTCTAAAGATTTTAATTGAACTAATTTTTCATCAGGTTTAGCTTTCATCATAGCATCATAAACCATATGAATTTCTTGAGCTTTAGCTTCAGCTACTTTTTTAATTGCTTCAGCTTCACCAGCTGCTCTTCTAATTTTAGATTCTTTATCAGCTTCTGCCTCTAAAATAGCAGCTTCTTTTTTACCTTCAGCTAAAGTAATAGCAGATTGTCTTTCACCTTCAGCTTGTAGAATTAAAGCTCTCTTATTTCTCTCAGCATTCATTTGTTTTTCCATTGCATCACGAATATCTGCTGGAGGAGTAATATCTTTAATTTCAACTCTATCTACTTTACAACCCCATTGATCTGTTGCTTCATCAAGAATAACTCTTAGTCTATCATTAATAGCATCTCTTGAACTAAATGTATCGTCTAAGTCCATTTTACCAACAATATCACGAATTGTAGTAATTGCTAAGTATTCTATACCTTTCTTTAAATTTTGAATTTCATAAACTGCTCTAGCAGGGTCTGTAATTTTGTAGAACACTACAGTATCAATAGTAATAGTAACGTTATCTTGAGTAATTACACCTTGTGGTGGAATATCCATAGTTTGTTGTTTTAAACTTACTACACTACGAACGTGGTCTATAAATGGAATTATAATTGTAAGACCAGCATCAGCTACTTTATGAAATTTACCAAGTCTTTCTATAATGTATACTTCAGATTGCTTTACTATTTTAATTGTATTGAATGCTATAATTAAAATAATAACTAATAGGATTAATAAAACCCACATAAAAATTTCCTCCTTTAAAAATTTAAAAAATATATAAATATTAAAACCAAAAATTATAAATCTTTACTAAAAGAATAAAGATTAGATGAAACTACAGCCTTTACACCATCTATTTTTTGAATAATAACCTCAGTGCCTTCTTCAATAGTTTCTTCAGTCTCAGGTTTGGCAGACCAAACTTGACCATCTATTTTTATTTGACCTACTCCTAAAGTAGGATTAATTTCTTTTATAACTACAGCCTTTTTTCCAATAATAGAATAAGCATTTGTTACAACCGTTTTGTCTTTTTGTGTAATTTTTTTTACTAAAGGCCTTGTTAAGAAAATAAATAATGTAGAAGTAATAACAAATACAGCAGTTTGAATAATTAAATTATCAGTAAAAAAGCTTGTTATCATAGCACATAAACTACCTAGACCTAACCAAAAAATTAAAAAGCCTACTGTTGCAATTTCAGCAACAAAAAATATACCTGCTAAAATTAACCAAATGTACCACATAAAATTTCTCCTATATTTAAATTAATATTGTTAAAACCTATAACAACTATATTATACTATATTCTTAGCAAAAATGGAATATGTTTATAAAAAATGTCGAAAAAATTTCAACTGATTGTTGCAATTTACAGCATACTAGTATATAAGCCTATAAATATGTTAGTTTATTCGCATAACATTCCTACGTAAGAAATAGTAAGCCAATTTTACGCAGTTCTATTACAGTGTAAAATTAACTAACTATTTCTAACTTGTCATTCTTCGAACCACTTGTATGCTCTAAACTAACATATTTATAGGCTTTATAGTATGTAAATAGGCTGTAAACAGCAACAACTAATTAGAAAAAGTTGCAATTAACATAAAATTAGTGTATAATTAAACTACAACTATTTTGAAAGGTGGTCAAATATGAAAGTTCTGGTTGTTGAAGATGATGATTTTAAACGGGAATTGATAGAAGATTTCCTGAGTGAAAGAAACATCGACATACATATGGAATACTCTGTTAAACCAGCACTCAGATATGTTATTCAGAATCCGAAAGAAATATCTGGTATTATACTAGATATGGGATTGACAAGTTCTGATGACTCCTGGGATTATGACTGGATGAGGGGGCTGGACTTGGTTGTAAGGTTAAACTTTGACAAAATCAATATCCCTATTTTGATCAATTCAAGCACAGATGTGCAAATTGATAAACTTAAGGAAGATTACAAAAGCTTACACAGCCAAATGTACAGAGAAGATGACTACGAAACATTGGAAAAGTTTATAACTTTCCTAGAAACTGGAGGGTGGTAATACCACTCTCTTTTTTAGATTCAAAAAAAATTGTCGAAACTTGCAATAAATTATGATATCTAAACACTTGAAAAAATAAGAAACATATGTAATAATATCA
>JBJFEZ010000011.1:0-17725 GCA_051891195.1 Clostridia bacterium | reverse complement strand
TATTGGTATTTCCTTTTTTATATTTTAGTGTGACATATCTATTGTAAACCTATATCTTTTATTTTTTTGGTTATTTAGTTGTTATTTTTATAAATTAAAATATTTTTTACAAAAAACGGGCGATGAAAAATATCGCCCGATTTAAATATTAAAATTTTCCTTTAAATACAGCTACATCTCCTAATTCTGCTTCAATGTTTAATAATCTGTTGTATTTTGCAACACGGTCTGTTCTACAAGGTGCACCTGTTTTAATTTGTCCTGCATTTGTTGCTACTGCTACATCTGCTAATGTTGTATCTTCTGTTTCACCACTTCTGTGTGATACAACTGCTGTATATCCATTTTTATGAGCAAGCTCAATAGCATCTAATGTTTCTGTTAATGTTCCAATTTGATTTAATTTTATTAAAATACTATTAGCTGTTTTGTTGTCAATTCCTTTTTGTAGTCTCTTAATATTTGTTACAAATAGGTCATCTCCTACTAATTGTACTTTATCTCCAATACGTTCTGTTAGCTTTTTCCAGCTTTCCCAGTCTTCTTCTGCTAATCCGTCTTCTATTGAGATTATAGGATATTTTTCTGCTAAGCTTACTATAAAGTCAACCATTTCATCCTTTGTTTTAAATTCGTCTGTTTTCCAGAAATAGTAACCATCTTTACCAATTTTTTTAGCTTCGTCAAACATTTCTGTTGCAGCTACGTCTAATGCTAAAGCTACATCTTCTCCTGGTTTGTATCCAGCTTGTTTAATAGCTTCTAGTATTAGTTCTACTGCTTCTTCTTCACTTCCTAAATTTGGAGCAAATCCACCTTCATCTCCAACACCTGTTGAATATCCTTTTGATTTTAATACTTTCTTTAAGTTATGGTATACTTCTACACCCATTCTCATACATTCAGCAAATGATTTAGCTCCTACTGGCATAATCATAAATTCTTGTACACTTAAAGAACTATCTGCGTGTTTTCCACCATTCATAATGTTCATCATTGGAACTGGTAATTGTTTTGCATTTACTCCACCAATGTAGTTGTATAGGCTCATTCCTAATGAAGCTGCAGCTGCTTTAGCTACTGCTAAAGATACACCTAGAGTTGCATTTGCTCCTAGTCTACCTTTATTTTCTGTTCCGTCTAAAGCTATCATAGTAGCATCTATTTTAGCTTGTTCGTATACATTCATTCCTTCTATTTTTTCGCTTATAATTTTATTTACATTTTCTACTGCTTTTAATACACCTTTTCCTAAGTATCTTTCTTTGTCTCCATCTCTTAGCTCTACTGCTTCAAAGCTTCCTGTTGATGCTCCTGATGGAACCATAGCAACACCTGAAAAACCTCCTTCTGTTACAACCTCTACTTGTACTGTTGGATTTCCTCTTGAGTCTAATACTTCTAGTGCTCTTACACTTTCAATTTCTAAATAGTCTTTCATACTATCATCCTTTCTTTTTTGTTTTATCTATAACTTTTATTTTATATAATATATAAAATATTGTTAACCTAAATTAATTCATTTATTTTTCAATTATACTTTCTCCTGTCATTTCTTCAGGTTTTTCTAATCCCATAAGTTCTAGCATTGTTGGAGCTAAGTCTGCAAGTTTTCCTTCTTTTAATTTAACTCCTTCCACTCCTATTAATACTAATGGAACTTGGTTTGTTGTATGTGCTGTGTGTGGTTCTCCTGTTGTATAGTCTATCATTTGTTCTGCATTTCCATGGTCTGCAGTCATTAAAATTATACCGTTTTTTTCTTCCATAGCTGTAGTTACTCTTCCAACACATTTGTCAACTGTTTCAATAGCTTTTATAGCTGCTTCTAAGTTTCCTGTATGTCCTACCATATCTGGGTTAGCATAGTTTAAAATTATACAGTCATATTCTTGGGAATTAATTGCTTCTACTACTTTATCGGTTACTTCTACTGCACTCATTTCAGGTTTTAAGTCATATGTTTGAACTTTTGGAGATGGTATTAAAATTCTACTTTCTCCTTTATATTGTTTTTCTTCTCCTCCATTGAAAAAGAAAGTAACGTGTGCATATTTTTCTGTTTCTGCAATTCTAAGTTGTGTTAAACCTTTACTAGAAATGTATTCTCCAAATGTATTTTTTAGGCTTTCTGGTTTGAATGCAATATTTACATTTGGCATGGTTTCATCGTATTGTGTAAAGCATACATAATATAAGTTCATTTTATTAGTTTCAAATTCATTAAATTCTGGGTCTACTAAGGCTCTGGTTATTTCTCTTGCTCTATCTGGTCTAAAATTAATAAATACAACAGAGTCGTTTTCATTAATTGTAGCTATTGGCTCTTTTCCATTACATATTACTGTAGGTTCAACAAATTCGTCAAATACTTCTTTTTGATATGAATCTTCAATAGCTGAAATTGCTGAAGTTGCTTTTGGGCCTTCTCCTTTTACTAAAGCATTATATGCTTTTACAACTCTTTCCCATCTTTTGTCTCTATCCATTGCATAAAATCTACCAGAAATAGTTGCAATTTTTCCTACACCTTTTTCCTTCATTTTCTCTTCTAGTTTCATTATATAGTTTTCTCCTGAAGCTGGTGGTGTATCTCTTCCATCTAAAAAGCAGTGAACATACACATCTTCAAAGTCTTTTCTTTTTGCAAGTTCTAATAACGCATATAAATGACGAATATGGCTATGAACTCCACCATCTGAAAGTAGTCCCATTATATGAAGTTTAGTATTATATTTTTTGCAATTATCTATTGCTGCTGTTAACTCTTTAATGCTAAAAAAGTCTCCATCTTCTATTGATTTTGTAATACGTGTTAAATCTTGGTACACAATTCTTCCTGCACCAATATTTGTATGTCCTACCTCTGAATTTCCCATTTGACCATCTGGAAGTCCTACATTTAGCCCACTAGTATTTATTTTGGTAATTGGCCAGGTTTTCATTAGTTTATCTATGTTAGGTGTATTTGCTAATTCTATTGCATTTGCTTTTTTATTGTTGTTTATTCCAAATCCATCTAATATCATTAGCATAATTGGTTTGTTCTTCATTGTATTTTTCTCCATTTCTCTTAGACATTTTTGTTAAGCTGATATTATTTTTTCAAAGTCGTCTACTTTTAAGCTTGCGCCTCCTACTAGCCCACCGTCTATATCTGACATTGAAAATAGTTCTTTACTATTTTCAGGTTTTACACTTCCTCCGTATAGTATAGTAATGTTTTGCGCAACATTGCTTCCAAAGTCCTTTGCAACTTGATTTCTAATTGATTTTATTGCTTCATTTGCATCTTCTGATGTTGCTGTTTTTCCTGTACCTATTGCCCAAATTGGTTCATAGGCAATTATAACATTTTGTAATTGATTTTCATCTAAACCTTCTAAAGCTAATTTAGTTTGTGTTGTAATTATTTGTTCTTGTATTCCATTTTCTCTTTGTTCTAAAGTTTCTCCCACACATACTATTGGTTTTAGTTCATTTTTTAATGCTGACTTTACTTTTTTATTAACTGTTTCGTCAGTTTCTAAAAAATATTGTCTTCTTTCTGAGTGTCCTATAATTACATATTCCACCCCTATACATTTTAACATTTGTCCAGATATTTCGCCTGTATATGCTCCTTTTTCTTCCCAATGCATATTTTGAGCTCCAATTTTAATATTAGTATTTTGTGCAGTTAACAAACTATAAAATAAATCTGTATATGGTACGCAAAGAATAACTTCATTTTCAGATTTTTCCACCATAGGTGCAAGCTTTTCAATAAAACTTATTGCTTCATTTGGAAGCATATTCATTTTCCAGTTTCCTGCAATAACTTTTTTTCTCATTAAAGTTTTCCTTTCTTTAAATTTTTATTCTACTACTTTTTGTTCTGTACTTTTGCAGTTTCCTTCTGATGTACATTTATGTTGTTGTTTTTCTGCATTGTTAAGAGCTGCAATTCCTGGCAACGTTTTACCTTCTAAAAATTCTAATGATGCTCCACCACCTGTTGATAGGTAAATATTTTGGAATTGTTTAGCATCTTCTCCATTTTGTTTAGCTGCTTTTTTTATTTTTTGAATAGCTGCTACAGAGTCTCCACCGCCAATTACACATTTTGCATTAGTTTTAGAAATAACTCTTGCTACTGTTTCTGTTCCATATGCAAATTTTGGAACTTCGCTATATCCTAGAGGTCCATTCCATACTATTGTTTTTGCACCTTCTAGTCTGTCTGCAAAGTAATTTAATGTAGTGTCTCCTACATCTAAAATTTGATTTCCCTCTAAACTTTCGCCTTTTCCTTCTTCAACTTCTTTTTCTGTGTATAGTTTTACTTTTTTATATTCTGCGTTTTCTATAGTTTCTGCTGTTAATTCTTCTCCTTCTGGAATTTTAGCAACACGAGCATCTTTTGGCAAAACTATTTCAACACCTTTTTCATTAGCTTTTTTCATTAATTCTTTTGCTGTTTCAATTTTGTCAGATTCATATCTTGATGAACCAATATCATATCCTTTTGCTTTTAAGAATGTGTTTGCCATTGCTCCACCAATTAAAATTGTTTCTACTTTATCCATTAAGTTTTCAATTACTCCTATTTTGTCAGAAACTTTTGCTCCACCTAAAATTGCTACAAAAGGTTTTTCAGGATTTTCAAGTACAGCTCCTAATTTTTCAATTTCTCTTTCCATTAAAAGTCCTGCTACAGATTCGTTTATATGATGCGTAACTCCTTCTGTTGAACTATGTGCTCTATGTGCAGTACCAAATGCATCATTAACATATATTCCGTCTTCTCCAACTAATTGAGAAAGTTCTAGTGCTAAACCATCATCATTTTTTTCTTCTCTTGGGTCAAAACGAACATTTTCTATAAGTCCAGCTTCTCCTTCTTTTAATTCACTTGCCATACTTTGTGCACTTTGTCCTGTTACATCATTTGCAAATTTTACTTGTGTTCCTAACTCTTGTGATAATTTTTGTGCTATTGGATTTAATGAATATTTTTCATTTACTTCTCCCTTTGGTCTACCTAAATGTGAGCATAATACAACTTTTGCTCCATTATCTAGTAAATGTCTAATTGTAGGAAGAGCGGCTCTAATTCTTGTGTCATCTGTAATAACTCCATCTTTTAAAGGCACATTAAAATCGCAACGAACTAGTACTTTTTTTCCTTTAACATCTATATCGCGTATACTTTTTTTCTCCATTTTGCGTTCCATTCCTTATATAATATTTAGGTTTTAAATTGGAATTTACCTATAACCCTTTTAGTTTTTAATAAATTTATTTTTTGCAATGCTTTCTATTTTTTGTAGTTCAAATCTATATTTTTGTTGTACATTTGGATATTTTTCTTTGTCAACTTCTGATAAAAACATATCATATGGTCTAATATACAAATTATTTTCTCCGTATAAAGCTCTATATACAACATACTTTTCCCTTGTTTCGCTATGTGTTGCCACATCTTCTACAATATATAGGTCTCCTTTAAAATGTTTGTATATTCCGTGTATTTTTATTTCTCTTTCCATATTATTACTTTCCTTTTAATTTTTGCTAGAAATATATATAGCTAAATCTACTAATTTGTTAGAATATCCCCATTCATTGTCATACCAAGCTACTAATTTTACAAAGCTATCTGTTAATGCAATTCCTGCTGTGCTATCAAAAATACAAGTATGTTTGTCGTGTACAAAGTCAGAAGATACAACTGGATCTTCTACGTATTCTATAATTCCTTTCATTTCATTTTCAGATGCTTTTTTAACTGCATTACAAATTTCTTCATAAGAAGCTGGTTTTTCTAAATTACAAGTTAAGTCAACTACAGAGACATCAACTGTAGGTACTCTAAATGCCATACCTGTTAATTTTCCATTTAATGATGGTATTACTTTTCCTACTGCTTTTGCTGCTCCTGTTGAAGAAGGTATAATATTGGCACTTGCTGCTCTTCCACCTCTCCAGTCTTTTTTAGATGCTCCATCTACTGTTTTTTGTGTAGCTGTTATACTATGAACTGTTGTCATTAATCCATCTTTAATTCCAAAGTTATCGTTAATAACTTTAGCAAGTGGTGCTAGACAGTTTGTTGTACAAGATGCGTTTGAAATAATATTCATATCTGGTGTGTATTCTTCGTTATTTACTCCCATAACAAACATTGGTGCATCTTTTGATGGTGCAGAAATTATAACTTTTTTAGCTCCTGCTTCTAAGTGCGCATTCGCTTTTTCAATAGTTGTAAATACTCCTGAACATTCTAATACATAGTCAACTCCATCTGCTCCCCAAGGAATGTTTTTTGGGTCCATTTCATTATATATTTTTACTTCTTTTCCGTTTACTACTAGTTTTCCATCTTTTTCATATACTTCACCTTCAAATTTACCGTGAACTGTATCATATTTTATCATATAAGCCATATAATCTGCTGTAATGAATGGGTCATTTATTGCAACCACCTCAACATTCTCCTTTTCTAAAGCTGCTTGAAATGATAAATTTCCAATTCTTCCAAATCCATTAATTCCAATTTTAACTGACATAAAATTTTCCTCCTTTAAATTTAAATATGTTTAGTATTCCCTAAACACACTAATTTTATATCAAAAAAGAATACTTTTCAAGCATTCCTTTAAATTTTATTATTATTTTAGAAGAAAGATTATATTTAATACAAAAGTCCGTTAAGATTTTCTCTTAACGGACTGTATGAATTACAATGTAATATTGTCAATAATTTTAATTTCTTGGAACCAAAAATCATGGTTAAGTTCTTGATGCCAGAAATCATGAACTTCTTTTAGTACTTTTTCTTGTTTTGGTGTCATTGTTACTTTAACTTCTTGGAATAAGAAATTTTTTATTTTTGTCCATGGACTGATTTGTGCTGGTAATTCTTTTGCTTCGTTGTTAATTGCTTTGTTTTCAAATTCTTCCATTTTTTATTCCTCCTTTGTAATGAATGTTTATCTTTACTCTTTTCATTTAATTTATACTATATTTAACTTGAATAATCAAGTAGTTTTGTATATTTTTTTATTACATTTTTGTTACACTAATATTACAATATTGTTACTTTTGTTATATTTCCATTTGACTTCCTAAAAAACTTGCAGCTGATTGAACCACCTTTTGTTCTACTTCAGTCATTTTAGTGTTATTATCCTTTGATAATAGTATAACACTTCCTATTACATCTCCATCAGAAATTATAGGATAAACTACTTGTGAATTATATCTTCTTTCTTTGCTTTCGTTTTTTGTTATAGGAATAGCTAAGTCGTTATTCTCTTTACTGGTATAATTTTCTTTATAATCCATTAATCTTTCTAGTTCTTCGCTTATATCTTTTTCTAAAAATTCTTTTTTTAAGCCACCAGAAACTGCTATTACTGTATCTTTATCTGTTATGCAAGCAATATGTCCTGTGGTTTTGGCTAAGGTTTCTGCATATCCTGTTGCAAATTCTGTTAGCTCTCCTATTGGAGAATATTTTTTTAATATTATTTCTCCTTCTTTGTCTGTAAAAATTTCAAGTGGGTCTCCTTCTTTAATACGTAAAGTTTTTCTAATTTCTTTTGGAATAACTACTCTTCCTAAATCATCAATTCTTCTAACTACACCTGTTGCTTTCAAAAATATTACCTCCTTTTAAATTTAGAGCTCGGTTTGCTCTATTGCAATTATAAAAATTCTATTTTTTTAATTATTCTTATTATTGCTTTAAAAGGAAAATATTATACATTTTTATTTTTATTCTTCACTATCTTCAGACACTAAATCCTCTTTATCTAGTTTTACTTCTACTCTTGTATAGTTTTTTAGAATGTTTCCTAATTCATTAGAAAAATCCTGTAATAGTACAATTTTTATACTTGGTAGTTTTCCGTCTATATAATCATCCATAACTTGTTTTAACTTTTTAATATTAAACATTTCCTCTTCAATTTCTTTTGGAAATCTTTTTGCTCTATCAACTAATTTTTCTTTAATTGTTACTATGTCTTCATTACTTGCACATGAAATTCTTTGGAACATTTGGAATGTATCATAATATTTAAATATTGGAATATTCATACATTCTTTGTCAAACATATCATAAAATACTTCCATTTTCATTGGTATATTTTTAAATACTTCTTCTGCTTTTTCTTGATACATTTTTTCTTTTAATTTTAGGTTGATTTCATTGAAGTGTGCTAATATGTCTTCCATTTCTTCTTCAATTTCTTTTTCTATTCCTATTTGTGATAGTTCTTCTTCTACATTGTCGCAATATTTTGATGTTAGTGAAGAAATATTCATTCCATTGAAAAATACACTTTTAATTGTTTTCATATCATATCTAATAAGCTCTTTTTTTATAAAATATGCAAAATATGAGAATAGTTTAACTATTTGTATCAACTCAATTCTTCCGTTTTTTACGTCATCTAATGTTTCATCAATAATTCCTGAAAATTGATCATCTGGTATTTTCCAATATTCTTCAGTAAGAAGTCTTTTATATCCTGGTAGTTGTGCAATGTCTATAGTATTTTTTATAACCTCCATATTGTCTTTAAATACCTTCATATCAAAAATACGTGTACGTACATATTTTTCTATAAATTTAAAGAAACGATATTCAGCTTTAAAATTGTAATAATAATTGTTATCAAATTCTTTAATATAAAATTGTCTATTATCCATAAATACTCTTGATGAAACTAATATAGCTTTATATTCTTCATTGCTATTAATATTAACAAATTTATCTTTTGTAATTTTACCTGCTTTAATTTCAAATGAAATAGCTATAGTAAAAATAAGCATAGTTTGCAATATTCTATGGTTTATGTTTGGATATGCTTTTGTTACCATATCAAATATTTTTTTAAAGTCATTTAAAGAATGTTTTAAAATACGTAAGTTTCTAGTACCGCTTTTATTAAATGTAGATACAATTAAGTTTGTATTTTCTCTTAAGAATCTAATTAAGTCTGGATAGTTTTCATATCGCATTAAAATTCCATTTATTATATAATTAAATTCTGGAGCATACTCAAAAGTTTCACCTATTAGTTTTTCTTTTATTCTTTCATAATCATTGGCTTTATCAAAAACATATTCTATAGTATCACGTATTCTTTCAACCATTGGCTTGTCTGTTTTCATTGTTAGCTTGTTTTCTTTATCTAATAAGTAAGTTGCAATAAAAGTTTTCATTTCTAGGTTGCTATTCTTTAACTTTGTTGACAATTCTTTTTCATTGCAAATTATAATTGTTTTTATATGATCGTGTTCCACAAAATTATTAATATAACCTAGTATATCAATAACGTCTACATTTGCTCTTTCTAAATCGTCAAAGCATAATACTTTATCATCTGTAGTAAAAAATTGTGCATAGTCTACTTTGTCTCCATTTTGAGTAACTCCAAAAAAGTTTGCCATATCTAAACCTGTTTTTGCATATTCAGGAATATTGCGCACCCCATTACTACCCATAAATTTTTTTAAGTTTTTGTCCATTAATTGCGTTGTTTCTATAAATATTTTTTTACTAATATCTTCTAGATTTGAAATTCCATATAAAGACATATAAATAGCTGTTAATTTTTTGCCATTTACTTGCATTGTTTCTATTTGTGGTTTTATTTTATTGTTCCAAAAATAAGTTTTTCCGCTTCCCCACTCGCCATTAATCATAATAGCATAATCTGTATAATCTGCTCTTACATAATCTAAAATGCTTTCTACTAAATCTTCCATATGTTTTCCTTTCTTTTGTGTTTTTTTATTTAAAAATCTTTAGCTATTGTTAATATTGATACATTACAGTTTTGCTGTTTTAAAACTTTTGCACATTCATTAACAGTAGCTCCTGTTGTATAAATATCATCTATAATTAGAATGTTTTTTTGTTTTATTATTTGTATATTTTTAAGTTTATATGCATTTTTTACATTTTCAATTCTTTGTTTTTTATTTAAAGTACTTTGTATTTTATTGTCTTTTATTTTAATTAATACATCTTTTCTATATTGTAAATTTTCAATTTTTTTTGCTAATAGTTTTGCTATTAATTCAGTTTGATTATATCCTCTTTGAGCTAATTTTTTCTTTGTCATTGGAACTGGAATTATTATATCATACTTTTTCAAAAAACCACATATTTTTTTATTTTTTATAAAAAATTCACAAAACATATTTGAAAGATATGGTCTGTTTTCAAATTTGTATTGTATTATTCTTTCTCTAACTATTTCTTTATATGAAAAAAGATATGCATGGTAGTCAAAATATTTAGTATTGTCCTTTGTGTAATCATCTATTCTATTACAAAAAATGTTTGAATTTTGTATGTTTTTTAAACATTTTTCACACACATAACTTTTTTCTATTTTTTCACATATCCCACATACTTTTGGAAAAACAAAACAGAGACATTCTTCTAAAAAGTTCATATAAAACCTCCTAAAAGTAGTGCCCCTATTAATTTAAATACTTTTAAGTTTAAATTCTAACCCTGTGTTTCTTTTTTTGCTATCTGCATTTTGAATCATAAATTCAATTACATTTGGGTTGCCTATTAGTATTAATAATTTTTTTGCTCTTGTCATTGCAGTATACAATAATGTTCTTGTTAGTAGCATAGGTGCTGCTTGCATTATAGGCATAATTACAACATCAAATTCACTTCCGCTGAGCTTTATGTACAGTTATGCAATAGCTATGTTCTATTTGCTCTAATTCTTCAAAGCTATACCACACTAATTTTTCATCATCAAACTTAATTTTTACTTTTTTTTCAACTTCATCTATGTTTAAAATTGTACCATATTCCCCATTGAATACTCCTTTTCCCATTTCTAAAGTTGGCTCTCTCTTTTCCCAATATATATCATAGTTATTTTTTATTTGCATAATTCTATCTCCCTCTCGGAAAATAGAATCCAAAAATTTTCTTTCTGCTTTTTCTTCTGATGGTGGGTTTATTGCTTGTTGAAGGCTTTTATTAAGTTCCTTGGTTCCTAGTTCTCCCTTTTTAGTTGGACTAATTACTTGAATATTTTCTGCGAAATCATAATTATAGCTTTTTTTTAGTCTACCATTGCATAAAGATATTACATTTTCTAGTACCTTTAGTTTGTTGTTTTCATTTATAAAAAAGAAGTCTTCTAAAAGGTCTTCTTGCTTGTCTTCTTGTGTAAAAAAGCTAAGTCCTTCATTTACTTTATGGCTATTTAATATTATTTTACTCTTAGCAGCTTGTCTAAAAATTCTGTTTAAAGTAATTGTAGTAATTTTTTCTGAATTAATAATGTCTTTTAGTACGTTTCCTGGTCCTACTGATGGTAATTGATTAACATCTCCTACTAGTACTAATTTTGTTCCTTTATAAATTGCTTGTAGTAAATAATTCATTAAAAATATATCTACCATAGACATTTCATCTACTATAATTATGTCTGCGTCTATTGGTGCTACTTCTATATCTGGTTCAATGTTTTGCAGTTCATCTGAGCTGGTTTTCCCTATTTCAAGTAATCTATGTAATGTTTTGGCTTCTTCTCCTGTTGTTTCTGTCATTCTTTTTGCCGCTCTACCGGTTGGTGCACAAAGCACTACTTTTTTTTCTTCTTGTTTATATAATTCTATAATAGTTTTTATTATAGTAGTTTTTCCTGTACCTGGTCCCCCAGTAATTACACAAACATTGTGTTCTTGTATTGCCATTACAGCTTCTCTTTGCTTTTCTGATAATTCAAGTTCAGAATTTTTTTCTATTTTTTTTAGTTTTTTATTAAAATTACTAATTTGTTTTACATTTAAATAATTGTTTAGTGTAATTAAGTTTTCTGCTACATTTTTTTCTGCCAAATAGTAATTTGATAAATATACCCATTCTTGTTTGTTCCTGTCTTCTAATATTATTTCTTTTTTGGCTTGTAAAAATATAATATTGTTTTCTATGTTATCTTCTGAAACATTTAATAAATCTTTTACAAATTGTATTAAATTTTCATAAAGTACTGTACAATGCCCATTATTAGTAGATAGCTTTAGAGCATATTTAATTCCACTTCTTATTCGCTGGTCATTTTCTAAGTCTATTCCCATTTTTAATGCCATATTATCAATTTGAGCAAAATTTACTTTTGGTGCTACATCAACTAATAAATATGGATTTACTTCTATTAATTCTATAGTATTTGGTCCTAATTTTTTATAAATACTTTCTGCGCTTTGAGGTCCAACTCCAAATTTTTCTAAGTAACTTACTATTTGCCAAATGTCCCAATTTTCATTAAAGCTTTTTGATATTTCTATTGCTTTTTCTTGTGTAATTCCTTTTATTCTAACTAATTTTTCAGGTTCATATTTTAAAATATGTATTACTTCTTTTCCAAATGTTTCAACCATTTTCTTTGCTGTAGCTGGTCCAATTCCTTTTAGTTTGCCATTTGCTAGGTATCTTTCTATTGAATCTAATGATTCTGGCATTAATTTTTCAAATGTTTCAATTTTAAATTGTCTGCCATATTCAGGATGTTCTATAAAATTGCCAACTATTTTTAGGCTATCTCCTTTTTCAATAAAAGGCAGGTAGCCTACTATTGTAGTTTCTTCTTCGTCAGTTTCAAAACTAGCTATCATATAACTATTAATTTCGTTTCTATAAATAATATCTCTTATTTCACCTTTTATTTCCAAAGTTTTTTTACCTCTTATATTTTGTTTATGCTATTCTATCGTTATTTTTACTTTTTTACAAGAGTTATGTATGAAATTATTTTTTGGATAAAAATATCAAATAATTAATATCAGCATACAGCCCTACAAAAAAAGTGAGGGGAGGGCTGAAAAGTTGTAGCAGCTAAAGTACGTGTAGTAGCTGTTCCTATTGGAAACAAAGGATCCTTTGATGTATCTGTTGCAACTCCTTTTCCCATTTCATATCTTCCGTTTTTATATACACTTACTAAATTGACATAGATCCATTGAGTTATCTTTTGTTAACATCATTATGCTTACTCCAACAAATATGCGAAGGCAACAATTTCGTCATTCCAGTTCACATTTCCATTTGGTCCTTTCAGATACACATCATCACCTCCAAAATCCATGAAACCTACCACGTCACCATCAATAGCTCCTCGACCGTGAGTTCCGAATAAGAGCTACAAACATTTCATTCTTTCCACCATATTCCTCGTATGCAAACTCATACCAGGTAGTCCCCTCTTCGCATGATAGTTGAACACCGTATACAGAAAAATCAATGAATTTTTTACTAGGCTCCTTTATATATTCATCTAATATTTCTGTGAATGCGAATGTTTCTCCATTTATTGTTATGTCTATTTCTCCTGTTTCTTCATTTTTCGCAACCGTTGCTCCTGTTATATTATTAATTACATCCATTAATGTGTCTTGGTCTATGTCTGCTTCATAATGCTCTGTTCGCCATGCTATTATGCCTAATTTTATTTGCTCTTTTGCCCCTTCCTTTTTTGTTTTTTGGTCTGCTATTTTTGCTCTTTCTATTAAACCATTATCTCCAAATAGAGCAGTTATGGTTATTCCTGCTAAAATTAGTAGCACCACTATTGTAACAACGAGAGCAATCAAAGTGATACCTGAATTTTGTCGATTTTTATAATAATTTTTCATAAAAAATTTACTCCTTTCTAATTTATTTAACCTATTCTTGAAACTAGCAATGTGGCTAGTTTCTTTCTATTCCACTTGTACAAATATTTTTTGTACACTTTAATTTTCTATTTTTTAGTACATACAAGTTACTAATTCGTGCCATACGAATTATTTTTTAAATACTTGTAAATTTGTGTTACTTTTTTTCTATAATAGACACATAATACACTAAAAATAGACATCCAATCAATTTTTATGTCTATAATTTCGGCTATTATATTTTACCAAAATTCTGTCATATGATGATATTCGCCCTTGCTCTTTTTACTGCTTCCGATATATATATATATATACGGCTGCAAGGCTTTCAGCGATTTTTTACTACTCATACTCCCCTCCTCTTTAGTGCATAAATTTTTTCCCCTTTAGTCTATCAATAAATTAAAAAAATGTCAACATTTTTTCAAAATTTATTTCCGATTTTTCGGAAAATTTGTTATAATGCAAATTAGTACAAATTAGTACAATCTAGTACATATAAAAAATTCGTTCCATCGCACATTATTGAACAAAAAAATTATATGTGTTAGACTTCTTATAAGAGGGGGTGATTTATTTTGAAGATGTTTTCATGGAATGTTAATGGATTAAATTCTTGCATTGAGAAAGGTTTTTTATCTTTTTTCAATTCTGTAGATGCTGACTTTTTTTGTTTACAAGAAACCAAGTGTCAACAACCAATCATTTCTATTCCTGGATATTATCAATTTTGGAATTATTGTTCTAGGAAAGGTTATTCTGGAACTGCTATTTTCACAAAACATAAGCCACTATCAATTTCTTATGATTTCAATAATTGTAATTCCGATTTTGATGTTGAGGGTAGAATTATTACTTTAGAATACGAAACATTTTATCTTGTTAATGTATATTCTCCAAATTCACAAATGGGTATTTCAAGAATCAATTATCGTATGGATTGGGATGAATTATTTTTTAACTATGTTTCAGAACTTAATTATATAAAGCCTGTTATAATTTGTGGTGATTTTAATATTGCATTTTCTGATTTAGATGTATGCAATTCCCTTCCAAATTCTACAGAATTTATAGATGACCAACGAATTGAATTTGAAAATTTACTCAATGAGGGTTTTATAGATTCATTTAGATATCTTTATCCTGATACTAATGATGCTTTTACATGGTGGAATGTTGGTAAAGATTCTAAAATTAATAACATTGGTTGGCGACTAGATTATTTTTTGGTATCAGACTTTTTTGCTTCGGCTATACAAGATGCTGGAATTTATTCGCAAATTTATAGTTCAGACCATTGTCCAATAAGTTTGACAATTAATATAATGGAGGGTGATTTATGAGGATTACAGCAAATACAATTGAATTACCAGATGAAATTTTATCAGAAATGTGGAATTCTTTTGACTGGGATTCTGCAGAACAAAAAGTGTTGAAATGGCAAAAATTATTATCTATAGCCTCTTTTAAAAATCATAAGGAAGAAATGAAAAAATTAAGTATTCGTATAGTTTCTTCTATCGAGGCAAAAGCACTAGCAGTTCACAAGGTATCTGAAGTTTTAAAGTCATCTCCTGGTATTGATGGAGAAAGATGGATCAAGGCTTCCGATAAAATGAGGGCTGCTATTTCTTTGTCACATCGTAATTATAAATCAAAGCCATATAAACGCTTTGTTATAAGTGACTCTAGGTCAAGCAAAGAAAGGCGAATCGGTATTCCATCAATGTATGACAGAACAATGCAAGTGTTATATTGTATGGCTTTAGAGCCTATATCTGAAGCTACTGCTGATAGAAAATCTTTTGCTTTTAGAAAAGGGCGTTCCGCTTTAGATGCTCATGCTTTAATTATGGATCTACTAAAAGAACCTGATGCACCTAGTTGGTTTCTTATTTGCGATGTAAAATCATGTTATGATTCTATTAGTCATAAATGGCTTTTGGATAATATTCCAATGAACAAAAAAGTTCTAAAAGAATTTATTGGAGCTGGAATTGTTTTTAATAATGAAATTTTTCCAATAGATACAGGAATTTCTTTAGGATGCAATATTTCTCCAATTTTAGGCAATATGACTCTGGATGGAATTCAAAAACTTCTATATGATATGCAGGAGGATCAAAAGCACATAGATTATTTTGATGGTTATGCAATTCGTTTTGCAGATGATATTTGTATATCTGCTAGAACTAAAGAAAATGCAGAAAAATATTTAGAGGCCATCAAAGAATTTTTAGCACCTAGAGGTCTAGTGTTATCTCCTAACAAAACGCATATCGAACATATTTCTACAGGCTTTGATTTCCTTTCTCGATTCTATTGTAGAATTGATGGTCATCCCTGCTGCATTCCATCCGAAAAAGCAGTTAAGAATTTTGAAAAAGATTTAGAGGATCTTATTCTTAATCCTGAAACAAAATGGTCACAAAAAAAATTGATTCAAACAATAAATTCAAAACTACATGGATGGGCTTCTTATCATCGTGTTGAAGAATCTGCAGAAATATTCAAACACTTTGATGTTGTTGTAAATGCCCTCTTACTGCGTTTGATGAAAAGTATGTATCCAAATAAAACTACTAGTATGCTAATCAAACAATATTGGTATTCCGACAATAGTGGTCGTTCCAATTTTACTTTAACTACTAATAAAAATGTTAATGTTATAAATTTAGAAGATGTAGTTTTAGTTGAACACAGAACAATTGATACGAAGAAAAATATTTTCCTAGATTCAGAATATTTTTCTGAAAGATTAAATACTCAAGAAATTTCAAAAGTAAGTGGCAAGTATAAATCTGTTTGGGATAGGCAGGCTGGAAAATGTTATTACTGCGACAAGAAAATAAATCCTGACCAACCACGCAGGATAATTTTTAAGAAACTTTCAAAGGATCGAACAATACGAAATATGGCTTATGTTCATGAATTTTGTATTGATGATGAAATTATTTTTGTTGATACTGATTTAGTACATTTAAGGGATGTTGATGTATATCAAATAATTCATGATATACAAAATTCTGATGAAATCAAACAACGAAAGCGAAAAAGCATCTATGAAAATTTATTTGAACATTTTGCTAATTGTACCAAAGTAACTTTTACTTTAACATTTAATGATATTGAGAATATCTTGGGTTTCAAACTTTGTAATTCTGCATATAAGCATACTTGTTATTGGTATAGAAAAGGATCTGGATTATTATCTAACAATTGGCTTGATAATGGATATGCAATACAAAAATTATACCTAGATAAGCAAAAAGTTGTATTTAAAAGAACAAAGAAAAAAAGTTCCAAACTCGAAATTCCACCAGCATTACTATCATCCAAGTTGCCTAATTCTGCTAAATTCGAGTTAGAACATTTCTTTGACTATATTTTGAAAAAATATGGCTTGTAGCCACACACTTGATAAGGCAGAATTTAAGCTGCCTTTTATTTATATGTATTATTCATTTCTTCTACAAGAGTTGCCAATATTTTATTTGCAGAGGGCTTTTCTTCATCATTATCTAACAAATCTACTATTCCCTCTTTTTTATTCCATGCAGTATTTATTGCATTTATAATTGATTTTTCTATTGACTTTACCTCTTTGTTATTTTGTTCCGCTATTATTGGATATAATTCATTTCTATAATTGTTTTGTATTTCTGGTCTTTGAATTAAAACCTCTACAGCCGATTTAATGTAAGCATACCCTAGTAAATTTGGATATATGCCAATTTCTTTTAATCTCATTGATATTTTTTCCTCTAGCTCCATACTCATGATTCCATCATATAACTCAACAATTCTTTTCTCTAACATTTCATAATTTATTGGTTTTGTCATATAATAATTAACGCCTTTTTTAAAAATATCAAATTTAAAGTTGTCATGCACTATTGCTGATACAATTATTATTCCTGGTTTCTTTTTCAAGTTTCCTAGTTCATATTCTTCATCTATTCTTTCTATTACTCCAATTCCATCTAATTCTGGCATTATTATATCTGTAATTATAAAATCTATTTCTTTTTTCATT
>JBJFEZ010000010.1:0-17737 GCA_051891195.1 Clostridia bacterium | reverse complement strand
TATGTAAAAATATAACAAACCTCAGATTTTATTCTGGGGTTTGTCAATAGTCTGGGGGTGTACATTTTAAATGTACACCCTTATATAAACATATTAAAATAAATTAGGAAACTGTTTTACAATTCCATTTACAAAAAACTCTGACATTTTTAAAATTTCTTTTTGAACCATATCATATGCTTTAATATCAGCAACATAATCTTTTTTTAAACGAGCAGAAACTTCATTAGTTGTAAGTCTTAAATGCTCATATAACATATGGCGTACTTCTTCCTTAGGATAAAAAGGATTGATACTGCTAAATGCTTCTGCCATATCATCAGCATTTTTATACCATTTTCTATTTAATTCATCAGCTAATTTTTGATTTCCGTTTTTTAAAGCAACAATTAAATCTCCACCTATTACTAAATGCTCCGTTAATAATTCTTGAATTCTATTTGCAATAAGAGTGCCATAATATTTTCTAAAAATATCAGCAATATCTTTTGGATTTTCTAGTAAACGAGTTTTGGTAGGTTCTAAATCAGCTAAATTTTCAGCTATGCTAATTAATAACATACGAGTCCATAAAATATGTTCAATCCACATTAAATTCATATTTTGTAAAAGATTAACTTGATTTATGCTTATCCAGTAATCATATGGATTATTAGAACGAGGGTAAATATAAATTTGTTGACCTATTCTTAGGTTATATGGATTTAATGTTAAATTGGCATCCATTATTTCCTGTACAGTTGTACCATACATCAAAGCTAAATTATATAAGGTATCACCAGGTTTAATGGTATACAAAATAGGAGTTAAATTATCCATAATTCATAATCTTCCTTTCTAAATTTTATAAAAGTCTATATTAATAGAATATTAAATTATCTTAAAAATGTTACAATCCATTATAAAAATTGACTATTAAATAAGATTTGACAAATATGGAGACCATTACTTTTAGTATGTATAAGATTTTCAATATAAGCTACCTTAGTAAGCTTGAAACAAACAATGGTAAAATATAGAAATTATTACTAAAAAATATTGACAATATAGTAAATATATTATAGAATACAAACAACAGTTTTGCGATAAATGCAGTTAAATAAGAAAAATATATTTAAAGATAGAAAATTAAATAAAAATCAAGTATAACTAAATATATAAAAAATATTTAGAACAAAATAAATTTTAAGGAGGTAAATTTTTAAAATGTTAAATTTAATAAATTTAGTAGATAATAATTTGAAAAAATATATTGAGAAATTTGTTCTTCCTGAATACAACAAAAATGAAAAAGGCCACGGAATAGAACATATTAATTATGTTATTAGAAGAAGTTTTGAATTAGTAGAACAAAATGAGATAAATGTGGATAGTAATATGGTATATGTAATTGCAGCTTACCACGATATAGGACATCATATTGATCCTAAAAAACATGAGAAAGTATCAGCTGATATTATGTCAAAGGATAAAAACTTAAAAAATTTCTTTTATGATAAAGAGTTAGTGATTATTCAAGAAGCAATAGAAGATCATAGGGCATCATCAAATCATGAACCTAGAAGTATATATGGAAAAATAGTTTCTTCAGCTGATAGAAACAATACAGTAGAACAATGTTTAGAAAGGTCATATTATTATGGAAAAAGGTTAGAACCAAATGCTACAGACAAAGAACTATGTAAAAGAGCATTTGAACATTTAAACTCAAAGTTTGGTATAAATGGTTATGCTAAATTTTACCTAAAAGATAAAGAGTATGAAAAATTTTTAATGGACATAAGAGAAATATTAAAAAATGAAGAAGAGTTTTGTAAAATACAAGAAGAGTACATAAAAAAATTAGAATCAAAAAAGTAAAAATAAGAACTAAATAAATTTGTTTTGTAACCAAACGATTTTCTAAATTAATAGCTGTAGTCTAATTAGTTCATAAAGGAGGCAAAATGTTTAAATTACACTCAGAATACCAACCAACAGGAGATCAACCAAAGGCAATAGAATATTTAAGTAAAGGAATACAAGAAGGCAAAAAATTTCAAACGCTTTTAGGAGTCACTGGATCACGGAAAAACCTTTACAATGGCCAATATAATTGAAAAAGTACAAAAGCCTACTCTTGTTCTGGCACACAACAAAACTTTAGCAGGACAATTATACTCAGAATTTAAAGAGTTTTTCCCTGAAAATAATGTTGAATATTTCGTTAGCTATTACGACTATTATCAACCTGAAGCATATATACCGCAATCAGATACGTATATTGAAAAGGACTCATCTGTAAATGATGAAATAGATAAACTACGTCATAGTGCAACAGCGTCTCTATTTGAAACCAGAGACACAATAATAGTAGCTTCTGTTTCTTGCATTTATGGTTTAGGAGATCCTATTGATTATGAACATTTAACAATATCTTTAAGACCAGGAATGAAGGTGGAAAGAAATATAATACTAAAAAAATTAATTAATATGCAATATACTAGAAGTGAATTAGATTTCAAAAGAGGAACATTTAGAGCCAAAGGGGATATTGTTGAAATATATCCATCAGACCAAAGCGAAACAGCAATTAGGGTAGAATTTTGGGGAGATGAAGTAGAAAAAATTTCAGAAATAAACCCATTAACAGGCAAAACAACAAGCATAAGACAACATGTTATGATTTTTCCAAACTCTCATTATGCAACAACAGCCGAAAAAATGGAAAAGGCAATAGTAACCATTAAACAAGAAATGGAAGAAAGGGTAAAATACTTTAAAGAAAACAACAAACTAATAGAAGCACAAAGAATAGAGGAAAGAACAAATTTTGATATTGAAATGATGAGAGAAACGGGATTCTGCCAAGGTATAGAAAATTATTCAAGACACATTAGCGGAAGAGAACCAGGAAGTAGTCCATACACATTGTTTGATTATTTCCCTAAGGATTTCTTGTTATTAATAGATGAATCACACGCTACAATTCCACAGGTTAGAGCTATGTATAATGGAGACAGAGCAAGAAAAGAAAGCTTAGTTAAATATGGATTTAGACTTCCTTCGGCATTTGATAATAGACCATTAAAATTTGAAGAATTTGAAAAAAGAATAAATCAAGTTATATTTGTAAGTGCTACGCCAGCAGAATATGAAAAAGAACATTCAAAAGAAAATGTTGTAGAACAAATTATTAGACCAACAGGATTACTAGACCCTAAAATAGAAGTTAAGCCTGTATCTAATCAAATAGATGATTTAATAGAACAAATACGAGAACGAGTAGAAAGAAAAGAAAGAATATTAGTAACAACATTAACTAAAAAAATGGCGGAAGATTTAACTTCTTATTTAGCAGGACTAGATATAAAAGTAAAATATATGCATTCTGACATTAAAGCATTAGAAAGAATGGAAATAATACGTGACTTAAGACTTGGCGAGTTTGATGTGTTAGTTGGAATAAATCTTTTAAGAGAAGGACTAGACATACCAGAGGTTTCACTGGTAGCTATATTAGATGCAGATAAAGAAGGTTTTTTACGTTCAGAACGTTCATTAATACAAACCATTGGACGTGCTGCTAGAAACACCGAAGGAAAAGTTATAATGTATGCGGATGAACTAACAGACAGTATGGAAAAAGCAATTAGCGAAACAAACAGAAGAAGAAAAATACAAATGAAATATAATGAAGAAAATGGTATTGTTCCACAAACTATAAAAAAATCAATTAGAGATACAATTAAAGCAAGCTATGTGGAAGAAATACAAGAAGAGTATAAGTTTAATAAAGAAACAAATATAGAGGAAATTATTAGTAAACTTACGGATGAAATGTTAAAATATGCTCAAGAAATGGAGTTTGAAAAAGCTGCTGAAATTCGTGATAAAATAAGAGAACTAGAAAAAATAGCAACAGATTAAATAGGTCTGTCGAAAATTGTTATATGGTTTTTCTTGTAATTTAAGTTATTTATATATATAATGAATCTTGTACATAAGAAGAAGGAGGGAAAAAATGGACAAAAAGGTAGAAATGTACGGGAATACAACACTTACAAATAGCTTAGAAAGAAAAAACTTAATTGAACTAGAATATTATAAAATATGTAATAACTTAACTAGCAAAAAAAATTCTAAACCATATGGATTAGGAGTAATAAAAAAATCTTGCAATGAAATAGAACTAAACATGGAAAAAAGAGAATTTAATAATATTTTTACAAATGAAAATGACGCTAACAAAATGTTAAATTTATTATTAAAAAACAAAGTAACACCAGTAGCACTAAAAGATGTTTTAGAAGATTTTGTATTGATTTAAAACCCAAAAGGACTATAAAGAAATATAGTCCTTTTATAATGCATAAAATATAAATAATAAGAAATATTTAAAGAAACAAAAAACATTAAACAACAATTCAAAATTCATTGACTTGAAATTATTATAATGTTAAAATTAAGAAAAATATTACCAAACTAAAATATATAATAAAAGAAGGAGAATAAATAAAATGAATATATGGCATGATATTGATAAAGAAAGAATAAAAGAAGATGACTTTATTTCAGTAATAGAAATTAGCAAAAATGGAAGAAACAAATATGAATTAGATAAACAAACAGGTATGTTAAAATTAGATAGAGTGTTATATACATCTACACATTACCCTGCAAACTATGGATTTATCCCAAGAACATATGCAGAAGACAATGACCCATTAGATGTATTAGTTCTATGCCAAGAAGAAATAGTACCATTAACATTAGTAGAATGTTATCCTATAGGAGTTCTAATAATGACAGATAATAATGAATATGACGAGAAAATAATAGCTATATGTAAAAAAGATCCATTCCTAAACTGCTATAAAGATATTTCAGAAATTCCAAACCAAACTTCTCTAGAAATAAAACACTTTTTTGAAGTATATAAACAATTAGAAGGCAAACAAACAGCTGTAGACAAAATTCTTGGAAGAGAAGAGGCAGAAAAAATAATTAAAAAATGTATGAATACATATGAAGAAAAATTTGGTAAATCAGAAGGGTAAAGTATATGATTGAAAAAATAATTTTTAGTGTGTTAGCAATAGGACTATTTACAATAACTTTTTTAAAATTAGTAAAAAAGAATGATGGTAGTTACTTATACATGCTGAGTGCAGAATTTATAGGAATTGTATTAAGCTTTATAGAGCTTTCCTTAGAAAATAAATTCCCATTTATTATAAAATTACTTATTTATATGTTTTCTATAATTCTTCCTATAATAATACTATGGTTAGAAAAATATAAAAAATTAAACTTCCCAGAAGTATTTAATGTAACTATTGCAAAAATTCTGCAACATCTAGGAAAAGAAGAAAAAGCTAAGAGAGTAATAACTAACTTTTTAAACAAAAACAAAAATAGTTATATTTCGCATAAATTATTGGCGCAGATACATGAAAAACAGGAAAATTATGAGGCGGCAATTAGCGAATATACAATAGTAACAGAACTAAACAGAAATGATATTGAATCAAAATATAAATTATCGTTTGCATTAAATAAAAACAAACAAAATGAAGAAGCAATTATAGTATTACAAGAAGTGTTAAAACAAAAACCTCAAAATGAAAAAGCAAGTAATTTGCTTGGAGATATATTATTTGAAGAAGAAAGATACAAAGAAGCAATTTCTGTATATATGACAGCATTACGCTATCATCCAGCAAGCTACGATTTATACTATAATTTAGGTATGACTTATACTATGATTAATGACTTTAAAAGAGCAAAAGAGTTCTATGAAAAAGCGGCAGAAATTAACAGTATGGCATATAATGCCAAACTAAATTTAGGACAGATTGCTTTAATATATGGAGATTTAGAACAAGCAGAAAAATATTTTATGAATTCTTTAAAAAGTGAAGACTTAGAAGCAGGCTCATACTATTATCTTTCTCAAATAGCTCTGTTAAAAGGAGATAAAGACAAAGCAAGAAACTATATGAATGTTGCAGTAGAATTAGACCCAAAAGTCTATAAACAAGCACAAAAAGATCCTGTTTTTGAACCAATACGTGAAGAAATAGAGCCTCCTAAGGAAAAACAAGAAGAAACTGTAATTAAGAAAAAGAACTTGACAAAAAAAGAAAAAGAAGTAAATAAACATTTAATGAAAACTTGTATTTTAGTAAAAAATTTAAGCAATGAAGATATTCAAATAATTAAGAATAATAAAGAAACACAAATAAAAGAAGATAGACAAAAAGAATAGGAGAAAAAAGTATGAAAATTTATCAAGCTTTAATATTAGGAATAGTACAAGGACTAACAGAACTATTACCAGTTTCTAGTTCTGCACACTTAAATTTTTTTCCTTGGCTATTTAAATGGGGAGAAATAACACCATCTTTTGATGTGGCTCTTCATATAGGAACTTTATTAGCAATAGTTTTATTCTTTTTTAAAGACTGGCTAAAACTAATAAAAGGAGGATATAACCAAGTTATAAAAAAAGAAAAAACAACAGAAGGAAAAATTTTTTGGTACATAGTAATTTCAACAATACCAGCAGGAATATTATGTCTTGTATTAGACAAAATATCAGAGCTAATTGTAAATATGCTTTCAGATGCATTTAGAGTAGAACAAATAACTGTAGAAATGATGTTAATTGCAATAGCACTAATTGTTATGGGAATAATTTTGTATGTAGTAGATAAGAAATCTAAACAAAACACAACATATGAAAATATAACACTAAAACAATCAATGCTAGTATCAATTTCACAAGCAATAGCAGCGGCATTTCCAGGAGTATCAAGATCTGGAATAACTATGACTGTAGGAAGAGCAATGGGAATAAAAAGAGAGGATGCAGCAAAATTTTCGTTTCTATTATCTACCCCAATCGTTGCGGCCGCAGCTTTATATGAAATGAGACACTTTGTATTTGACTTAGCATTTTTAGTAGGAGTTTTAGCTAGCTTTATAGTAGGAATGATAGTTATAAAATTTTTATTAGAATATCTAAAAAAAGGAAGTTTCAAAGTTTTTGCAATTTATAGAATTATTATTGGAATTATAATTATAGTATTTCTATTTATATGAGAACTATAAATAACCTTATGCTTTAAAACAAGCATAAGGTTATTCTAAATATAGAAAAATTTACTAAATTTCAAAATATTACAATAATATTACAATAATATTACATTTGTATTAAATATAAAAAAAATATTGACTTTTACGCCAAAAAATATAAAATAATATATATATAAAATATAAAAAAATGTCAAAAAAAGAAAAAAGTGCAAGTATGTTTTTTCGGTATTTTGTAAAATATAAATAATACAAAATATTTTAAAATTAACGAAGGAGAAAGTATGTCTAGCTGTTTAGGATTATATATAGAACCAAATATAATAAAATATGCTAAAGTTTCAAAAGAACATGAAAACCTAAAAGTTGAAGCATTTGGTATAAAATTCTATGACAAAATAGGTGAAGCTATTAAACAAATAATAAATGACACATATAGCTTTAAAGTACCTATTAGCATAAATTTATCAGAAGAAATATACCAATACTTTTATATGTTCAACTTATTAAATAAAAATGACTTAAAAAAGGCAATAGAAACAGAATTTGAAGCTTTATGCTTAGAAAAAAATATTAATCCTAATGCATTAGAACATAGATATGCTTTAGTAAATAGTCAAGAAGAAAAAGACAAAATTAAAGTAATTCATATTTCAGCAAACAAAAATGTAATAAATACTATAGAGCAACCATTTGCCGAATATAGAGTATCAACTCTTTCTTCAATAGGTACTAGCATTTCTAATGTTGCAAATATAAAACAAAAAGAAAATGTTGTTATTGTAAATATGGAAGAACAAACTACATTTACTACAATAATAGATCAAAAAATTTACCAAGTAGATAAAATAGAAGAAGGAGCAAAAAAAGTACTAGATAGTATAAACATTAAAGAAAATTCTTATTCAAAAGCATATGAAATATGTAAAAACAGTACTATTTATACAATGGAAGGCAAAGAATTACAAGAAGAAACAAATGAATATTTAGATGACATTATGCCTACATTATATAAAATTGCAAGCAGTTTACAAGAAAAATTACAAGAAAGTACTATAAAAATAGATAAAATATATTTAACAGGAACACTATCAGTAATAAATAACGTAGACTTATACTTTCAAGAATTTTTTAAAAACGAAAAATGTGAAATATTAAAACCATTTTTTATTAAAGAAACAGTAAAAATAAATATTAAAGATTATGTTCAGGTGAATTCAGCTATAGGCTTGGCTTTACAAGGCTTAGACTATGGTATAAAAGACATGAACTTTAAAAAGAAAACCCTAAAAGATTCAATAGACTCTTTAACAAGCAAACTTAATATTGAAATAGGAGAAGGAAAAGGCAAAACTAAAATAAATTTTGACAAAAATATAAATTTGAGTCTTAAAGGTAAATTAGATAGAACTGAAGCATGGATGCTACGTACATTAACAGGAGTTTTACTGCTAATAGGTATATATTCTGCATTTGCTGTATTTTTAAACTACTCAATAACAAATAAAAATAAAGAGGTAGAAGAAGTAAAAAAAGATACACAAACGCAAATTGCATCTGTTGAAAAGGACATTCAAACCATAAAATCAAAAACCAATAATTATGAACAAATGTCAAACAACCTAAAAAATATTAATGAACAGGCTGCTGAAAAAAGCAAGAATAAAAAAGTAATACCTAATTTGCTTAGTGAAATACAATTTGCAATACCACAAGGAGTACAAATTACATCTATAGAAAATACTAGTGGAAGACATATTGTTATTAATGCACAATCTACAAAATATGAACAATTAGGCTACTTTAAAGCTGTTCTTAGATTACAAGGAATATTAGAACCTGATACTATAGTTTCATCTCCAGGCGAAAAACAAAATGATTTAGTAAAGGTTGTAATAGAAGGAGATTTGCCATGAGAAAAATCTTAATTAGTGCTTTAATTTTATTATTAATTGTCATGGCGTGCTTAGTTATATTTAAAGGAATATCTATAGGAAACTTTAATATTTTAAGTGTAAAAGAAATTGCCAATGAAAATGAAAAATTAACAAACGAAATTTTACAAACTGAATTATTAATGTACACTACATTTAAAACAAAAACAGATGAATTAAACAAGAATCTTTCAAATTTATTAACTGCTAAACAAGAATATCTTGACTTAGCAAATATAAGTAGTGAACAACAAATAAGCAAAGCAAGTCAACAAGAAACTTATACTGTAGAATTTTTATGGACAAGATTAGGAAGGCACGCTACAGCACAAGGCGTAACTTTAAAATATGAAATAGCTTCAGGAACAACTGGAGAAGAAGACATTAAAAATATATTGTTTACTGTTACAGGAAATTATATTCCTATAATAGATTTTATTTCAGCTATTGAAGATGACAGTGACTTGGCATTTAGAATAGAAAATTTTAAAATGATACCTAGTGGAGAACTTAGACAAGCAACATTTGTTACCAAAAATGTAAGAATAAAATCAGAAAATACAACAACTTCAATTAATTCTACAACAAATAATGAACAAGAAAATAAAACTACTGCAACAAACACACAACAAACAACACAGCCTATAACACCTCAAACAACAAACGAAGAAGAAGTAAAAGATAATACTGAGAATGTAGAATCATCAACAGTAAATGATATACTTTCAAATTATTAAATTTAAGAATATATACAAATAATAATCTCGTAAAGGAGAAAAAAATGTTTAAATCAGTTTTTAAAGAAATTTGCATAACTTTATTATTGTGTATTGCTATTATTTTAGTCTTAGGAGTTATATTTTATGATTATATTCCTACTAATAAAGCAGTACCAAATAAACTATCAACATATGTTACACCAGAAGATGTTAAAACTGAAATAGATGAACAAATTGCAGAAATAAATAAAGTAGAAGTATCTTATGAAATAACAGGAAGCGATATTAAATTATATAAACAAACTCATAGCTATACACCTGGAAAAGTAGACCCTTTTTCTGCAAGTACTAATGTTGAAAATATAGAAAATGTGGAAAATAATGGACAAACTAGCAACACAGACCCTAACTCAACAGGAACATTCTTTAATGATACAGGGTTAAAATAACTTTCGGTTATATTTATTATATAAATATATACAAAATTAATCTAAAGAGAAAGGAGTAATGTACTATGAAAAATCAAAAAGGTATTACACTAATTGCATTAGTAGTTACTATAGTTGTTTTATTAATATTAGCTGGTATTACAATTACTTATGTAATGTCAGAAGGTGGTATTTTTAACACAGCTAAAAAAGCTGCTGATGAAACTGAAATAGGTGCAATAAAAGATTATGTAACATCAGCTGTTTATGATTTATCTGCATATGCATATGCACCATCAGCATACACACAAACACCAGCTGAAATCTTTGAATCTGCATTTCCAAATGGATCAACAGTATCAGCAGGAACTGTAACAGCAACATATAATTCATCAAACACACCTGCACTTACAGTTAGCATAAGCGGAGCAACTGTTCAATTACCTGGTACAACAACAACATATAATGTTAGTTATTCAGCAGGTACAATAACAGTTACAAAATAATCTAAAAATTAATAAAATTATACAAACAAGACAAACTAAAGGCATATGCATTAAGATGTATATGCCTTGAGTTTTATTACTAAAAATGGAGAACTTATGAATTTTATATTATATATTTTAATTTTTTGCATAGGAGCATTAACAGGTAGCTTTTTTACATTAGCAATATATAGAATTCCATTAAAAAAAGATATTACACATGAGCGTTCTTTTTGTCCAAACTGTAATCATAAATTATCTTTTTTTGATTTAATTCCTATTTTAAGCTACATATTTTTAGGAGGAAAATGTAGATATTGTAAACAAAAAATAAGGCCAAGATATCTTTTAATAGAAATTTTATCTGGATTAGTTTTTGTTTTATTTGCTATGTCTTTAAGAATAAACTTATTTACTACCAATATTTCAACAATAGTATATTTTATTGTAGGACTACTTTATTTTACAACATTATTTATTATAGCAGGAATAGACAAAGAAAAAATTAAAATTGAAAAATCAGTTCTTCTATTTGGATATATTATACAAGCAATATATATAATTTATCTATATATAGTAGAAAAGAATACTAATATATATAGATATGTTATATATTTAACTATTATCTGTGTATTAATTTTACTTGACACATTTATTTTAAGAAAAAAAGTAAAAAACGAATATGCAATACAAGTATTACTACTCTGTATGATGTTTTTAATATATACATTTGAAGCAGTTACATATTTAACAATATTACTTACATTACTTACAATAGCAATAAAGATATTATTACAAAAATTATTAACTAAAAAACATAAAACAGTAATAAAAACAGAAAAAAAACAAACTATAATACCAGTAGGTTTTTATTTATGTATTTCAAATATAATATGCTTACTTATTGCAAATTTTAGTATTTTTTATAGAGGATAAAATGAAGGGTACAAAAAAGAAAAAAATAATTAATTTAAAACAAAATAAAGGCTTTACAATGCAAGACCTTATTGTTGCATTTGGCATTATATTACTTGTTGGAGGAATAATCGGCTCAACATATTTAGCTATATATAGTGTTCAAAAAGAAACAAAATTAGATGCTATAGCAACCTTGTATGCAATTCAAATTACTGAGTATATAGATAAAATTAGTTATGAAGAAGTTATAGAAGGAATGGATACAGAAGACATAAAGCAAAAATTTGACATTTCAGATGCGTTTACGGTTAATATTAATGTAAGTAATTATGAAAAAGATGAAGAAAATCTAGATGTAGTTAAAAAAGTAAGAATAGAGCTTAACTATAATGTTAAAAACAAAGACAGAAAGATTGTATTTAATAGATTAAAAGTAAAAGAACTATAGGAGAATATTATTATGAGATCAAATAAAGGAGTTACGCTAACATCATTAATATTATATATAATGATAGCTACTATTGTTATAGGAACAATGGCTGTTATTAGCTCAAACTTTTTCTTTAACGTAGGCAAAACAAGAGATCAAAATGAATATGCAGAAGAATTTAATAAATTTAATATGTTTTTTATACAAGATGTAAAAAATCATAACACTGCAGAGGTAACTGACACTACAATTACATTTGAAAATGGAAGTATATATATATATAACCCTACGAAAAAAAATATAACACGTAATGGAATAGTTATTGCTAAAAATATAGAAAACTTACAGTTTAGCACAGACACTTATACTGTAAAAGATACAATTAAAAATCTTATTAATGTAAATATGAGCATAGGAAAAAACAATGTATTTCAAAAAGAAATAGAATATGTATTAAAATACTGGTAAATTCTTGTAAATGCTTAAAAATGTATTGTTTTGACGAAATTTGTAGTATAATTAATATAAGCAAAAGATAATAGGAAGGAGAATAATAAATGGAAAAAAGACAACCAATAGGAATAGAGTTGGTAAAAAGGGGAGTAGTCACAGAGGAGGACATTGAAAAAGCTTTAGATTATCAAAAATTGCATCCTCAAAAGAAAATAGGTGATATTATTGAAATTTTAAAACTTTGTGATTCAGAATTATTAATTAATACCATTGGAGAAATATTAGACGAAAAAGCAATATATCTAATGGAAAGCGATATTAGACTTAATGTATTAGATTATATTTCATTAGATTTAATAAAACAACATAAAGCTATTCCATTTGAAATAGTTTCTGGAAGAATTAAAGTATGTTTTGCAGACACTACTAATAAAAGGTCTGTTGAAGTAATTAGACTTTTATTATTAAATAAAGGACTAGTAATGGAAAAATACATAACTTTTGAAACAAATATAAATAAAATTATTGATTCATTAGAAGGTACAGCTTCTGATAATATAAATGCAAATTCAGATATTTCAGGATTAGTAGATAGTATAATAAAAACAGCTATAGAAAAAAGAGCTAGTGATATTCACATAGAGCCTTTAGATAGTATTGTAAGAGTAAGATATAGAATAGATGGACAATTAGTTAATGCAGTAAAAATTGACAAAGAAAAACAATCTCAATTAATAGGAAGACTTAAAGCTATATCTAATATGCACCAAGAAAAACAAGAATCTCAAGATGGTAGAATTATTACTTATCCAAATTATAATATTCGTGTATCTTCACAAAAAAATATATATGGAGAAAAATTTGTATTAAGATTACTAAAAAAGAATGAGAACATTCGTGAAATTTTTGAATTAGGATTTCCAAATGACGAAGAACTAGTAAATAAAAGCTTTAACAAGAAAAATAGTATTACTGTTGTTGCAGCACCTACTGGTGAAGGTAAAACTACCACTTTATATAGTATAATTGATTATTTAAATAGACCACAAATTAATATTACAACTATTGAAGACCCTGTAGAAATTAGAATTGATGGATTAAATCAAATTGAAATAGATGCAAAAACAAATTTTTCTGACTCATTAAGAACTGTTTTAAGACAAGACCCTGACATTATACTTGTAGGAGAAATTCGTGATAGAGAAACAGCTGAAATAGCAATGCAATCAGGACAAACAGGACATTATGTATTGTCAACAATACATACTATTGATAGTATAGAAGTTATTACAAGACTTAGAAAAATGGGAATATCTGATTATGATATAGCTAGTATTTTAGCAACATCAGTATCACAGAGATTAGTAAGAAAAATTTGTAAAAATTGTGCTAAAGAAAGAGAATTTACAGAGAAAGAAAAACAAATTATAAATAAAATAGGTCAAAAATATAATGTTGATTTTGACGTAGAAAATAAAAAGACATATCAAGTAGTGGGCTGTAAACATTGCAACCAAAGTGGATATTATGACAGAATAGGTATTTTTGAAGTATTAAACATAGACGATGAAATTAGAGAATTAATTTCTAATGGGGCTTCTAGTATAGAAATAAGAAGAAAAGCCTTGGAAGGTAGCTATAAACCACTTGTTGTAGACGGCATAAAAAAAGTAATAGATGGAATTACTACTCTAGATGAAATAAATAATAAGCTTATTATTTATTAGAATAATTCACATAGGAGGAAAAAATGATTGATATAGAAAAAGTTCTAAAAAAAGCAATTGATGAGGATGCATCTGATATACATTTAATTGCAGGAATTAAGCCAGTTTTAAGAATAAAAAGAGACTTAATACATATGGAAGAATGTGAAGAATTAACAGAAGATGATATGTTAGAAATATATGACTATTTTGTAAGAGGAAATGTACAAAAGGATGAGGTCTTAAAAAAAGAAAAAAAGTTAGACTCATCATTTGAATTTGAAGAAACAAGAATAAGAGTTAATATATCTATTGCAGACGATTTACCAGTAATTGTACTAAGACTAATAAAAAAGGACTTACCAAGATATGAAGATCTAGGAGTTCCAGACATAGTTAGAAGAATGATGAATCAGCCACAAGGATTAGTGTTAGTAACAGGAAAAACTAACTCTGGAAAAACTACTACATTAAATGCATTAGTAAATTCAATAAATGAAAACCAAAATAAAAAAATATTAACTTTAGAAAGTCCAGTAGAATATAAACACACTTGCAAAAAATCAATTATTGTTCAAAAAGAAGTTGGTGTAGGAAAAGACTGTTTAAGCTATAGTGATGGCGTAAAAAACTGTTTAAGAGAGGACTGCGACATATTAATTATAGGTGAGATTCGTGATAAAGAAACAATGGAAGCAGCCATAGAAACAGCAGAAGCAGGACATTTAGTAATAGGAACATTACATACTAAGTCTTGTGCAGAAACCATAGACAGAATGATTAACTTTTATGAAATTAGAGATCAGCAAACTATAAAATACTTAATAGCTTCTTTATTAAAATTAGTTATATCACAAAGGCTATTAAAAGGAAAAGACGGCTCACTTGTTTTAGTACCAGAAGTAATGGTAGTAGACAATATTGTATCAGGTATGATAAGAAAAGAAAAAATTAGTGTTGCAGAAATTGAAGATGCTATTCAAAGTAGTGCAGAGAAAGGAAGTATTGGTTTAATTAATTCTTTAGCAGAGTTATTTGTTGAAGATAAAATTACATTAGATCAAGCTAAATCACAAATAGAAGAAAAAAATATTGAAACATTAAATAGAACAATTATGCAATTAAAAATAAAAAAAGACAGCCAAACTAAGGAAAGATTTAATTCATAAATTGAGTATAATATGTAAAAGGAGGGAAGCCAGTGCCAGAATATATTTATAAAGCAGTTACCCATAGAGGGCAAATTATACGCAATAAAGTAAATGAAACTAGCAAAAATACTTTAATAAAAAAATTAAAAGCAAATCAGCTAACTCCAATAGAAGTAATACAAGTTAGTTACAAGTCTAAAAAAGCAAAATCAAATAAAAAGAACATTATGGACATTGATGATATTATGCAAACAGCTAATTCTGCAAGTATTTTTCAAGGACAGACAAGAACAAAACCAAAAATAAAAGAAAAAATGAACTTAGTATTTTCAGCAGGACAAAGAATTACAATAAGAGATGTTATAATTTTTACACAAAATTTTTACTTGTTAAAAAAAGCTAACTTTAATAATATTCACGCTTTAAGTACAATTATTAACAGTACAGACAACTTATCTTTTAAAGGTGTACTGGAAGACATACTAGCAGGAGTTGAGGCTGGAGAATATATGTACACAACTATGGAATATTATTCTAATATATTCCCATACATATATATAAATATGATAAAGGTAGGAGAATTATCTGGTTCACTTACAGTTTCATTATCACAGGCTGTAAAATATTTAGATGATACTACTACTAGAAACAAAAAAATAAAAGGAATTTTAATTCCAAACATACTACAATTTGTAGCTATTTTAGTATTATTAGTAGTTGGTTCTATATTTGTATTACCAGCTATTGAAGATGTATTTATGCAGGTTGGAAGTAATGCAACGTTGCCAGACATAACATTGGCCTTTATGGACTTTTTAGATTGGATTGCTATATATTGGTACATACCTGTTGGCATTATTGGTATAATAATAACACTAATAATTGGATATATAAACACACCTAGAGGAAAATACAACTGGCATCTATTCAAATATAAAGCACCAATTTTTGGTAGACTAATATTTGGAATTGATTTTTCAAGACTAATGAGGGCAATGCTTTTAAACTTACAAAATGGAATGAGAATTCAAGAGGCATTAGAAGTTAGTAAATCTGTTGCCAAAAACTATGTAATGCTATCTATAGTAGAAACTTCTATTAATAACATATTAACTGGTGATTCTTGGATTGAACCATTTGAAAAATCAGGATTATGTTCATCAATGGAAATTGAAATGTTAAAAATAGGTATGCAAACAGACTTATCTGAAATGATGGAAAAACTATTAGACTATATGGATGTTGATATTCAAAACAGCTTGAACAAGATAATGAAGGTATTACCAGAAATTTCATACTTATTCGTTGGAATAGTATTAATCTTCTTAGTAGTTGTAGTATTAGTACCATGTATTCAATTATATATGGGTGATTGGCTTATTGAAGCAATGCAATCAGAATTTTAAAAGTAATGCTCTGCTAAAAGCAGAGCATTTAGCTTGATTATGTTAGGAGTAATTATATGAAAATAGGTATAGATTTAGGTGGAAGTCATATTGGAATTGGAGTAGTAAATAGACAAGGTAAAATTATAGAAAAAAAGGAAACTGACTTAAATTTTGCAGAAAGATCAAATATAGAAAATTTTATATCTCAATATATTTTAGAGTCTATAAAAGAATTTAATAAAAAATATAAAATACAAGCAATAGGAGTAGCAGCACCAGGAACACCTAAAAATGGAAAAATAACAACAATGGTTAACTTAGGAATAAATGAACTTGATATAACAAATATAATTAAACAAAAATATTTGCTACCAGTAACCGTAAAAAATGATGCCAAATGTGCAGCTATAGCAGAAAATAAATATGGCAGTTTAAAACCATATAAAGATAGCATATTTATATGTCTAGGAACAGGAATTGGTGGAAGCGTTTTTGTAAATAAAAAGGAACTAAGTTTTAATAGAAATCCAGGAATAGAAATTGGTCATATGATTATTCAAAAAGACGGAATTGCCTGCAAATGTGGAAAAAGAGGATGTTTTGAAACTTATTGTTCAATAAAAAGACTAAAACAAAAACTTATAGAAACTATGCAACTACCTAAAAATACAGAAAGTAAAGAACTATTACTTATATTAAACAAAAGAAAAAATGAAGATGAGGTTAAAAATGTTTTAAATGAATATATAGAAAATTTAATTGTGGGGCTGTCTAATATTATTGATATATTTGAACCAGAAGCAATATGCTTTGGAGGAAGCTTTGTATATTTTGAAGAAATACTATATAAAATATTAGTGGAAAAATATTATAGTAAAAAATATATGTTTAATAAAGAAAATGTACCAGAGTTAAAATTATCTGTATTAGGTAATGATGCAGGAATAATAGGTGCAACCATAAAATAGTAAATAATAGCTTACACTTTCTAAACATCATAATATTAAAGTTGCTAGTTTTTGTAGCATTAGTAATATAATACTTTTTT
>JBJFEZ010000009.1:0-18216 GCA_051891195.1 Clostridia bacterium | reverse complement strand
AATTATTTAAAAATTTTTCAAGAAAAACTATTGACAATTAATAGTTAGTCTCTTTCGCAAATTTTCTTTACGCCATTTATTATACTATACATTTACACCCAAGTCAATATTTTTTGCGAATTTTTGTTCTTGTATGGTTGTCAAATTTTATCTTTTAATTTTTCTATTTTCTCTTTTGATAATTCTGTTATTTTATGAATCGCCAAAAATTTTTCCTCCGCCTAATACAATATCTTCTAAATAAAATACTACTGATTGCCCTGGCGTTATTGCTCTTTGGGCTTCTTTAAATTCTAGTTTTGCTATTTTTTCATTTTTATCATTTTCTACAATTTCTAGCATTGCTTTTGCAGGCTCTGAACGGTAACGTATTTTTGCCATTACTTCAATAGGCTTTGATAAATCAATATCTAATAAAAAATTTAAGTCATTTGCATAAAGATTTTTGGTATACAGTTCTTTTTCTGTGCCTACTATAACCTCATTTGTTTCATTATTTAATTTTAAAACATAAAGTGGTTCTTTGTAGGCAATGCCAAGCCCCTTTCTTTGCCCTACTGTATAAAAAATAAGTCCTTTATGTTGTCCTAATATAGTTCCATCTTGTAATACAATATTTCCTTTTTTAGAATTGATTTTTGCTTTTTGGGTTAAAAATTTTCCATAATCATTGTCAGGTATAAAACATACCTCTTGACTGTCTTTTTTATGTGCTACTTTTAGTTCATATTTTTCAGCTATTTTTCTTACTTCTTCTTTTGTTTTAAACCCCTCTAAAGGGAATAACATTTTAGGCAATACTTCTTTTGGTATACTATATAAAAAATAGGTTTGATCTTTTTTATCTGACTCTGATTTTTTTAATACATAGCTTTGATATTTTTCTGAATATTCTACTTTTGCATAGTGTCCTGTCGCAATATAATCACAACCAAGTTCTAATGCTTTTTGATAAAAAGTTCCAAATTTTAAATATTTGTTACATTCTACACAAGGATTTGGTGTTTGGCAGCATTGGTAACAACTTACAAAATTGTCAATTACATATTTTTGAAAGTCCTCTTCACAATTTAAAGTATAGTGTGGAATTTCTAATTTATCACATACTCTTTTCGCATCATAAGTTGCACTAAAACTACAGCAACCACCTTCTACTTCTGGGCATTCTTTATCTTCCCATAGTTTCATAGTAGCTCCTATTACCTCATATCCTGCTTCTTTTAATAAAATGGCAGAGGTTGAACTATCAACCCCTCCACTCATACCTAATAGTACTTTTTTATTTGCCATATATAATCCTTTCATTCTAAAGAAGAGTAATAAATTACTCTTCTACAATTTTAATATGTACGTCATCTAATTGTTTTTGATGTACTTTGCTTGGAGCTCTCATAAGTAGGTCTCTTGCTTTTTTATTTTTAGGAAATGCTATTACTTCACGGATGTTCTTGCTATCCGCTACAAGCATTACCATTCTGTCTAATCCAGGTGCAGCCCCTGCGTGTGGTGGCGTTCCGTATTGGAATGCATTATATAATGCTCCAAATCTATTTTTTACTTCTTCTTCACTATATCCTGCTATTTCAAATGCTTTTACCATTAACTCTGGGCTATGGTTTCTTACAGCTCCTGAAGCTACTTCATATCCATTACATACTACATCATACTGATATGCCAATATTTCTAATGGATCTTTTGTCATTAAAGCTTCCATTCCACCTTGTGGCATAGAGAATGGGTTATGATTAAAGTCAATAGTTCCTTCATCAGATAGTTCATACATTGGAAAATCAACTATATAACATAAACGATATACATTTTTTTCTAATAAGTCTAATCTTTCTCCTAATTCTATACGTATGGCTCCTGCTATTTTTTGAACTGTTTTAAATTCATCTGCCATAAAGAATACTGCAGTATTTTTACACATACCTATTTTCTCTTCTAGTTCTTTTTGTACTTCTGGAGTAATATATTTTGAAATACCACCAGATAATACGTTTTCATTGTCTACCTTAACCCAAGCTAAACCTTTTGCTCCTACTTGTGTGGTAGCAAACTCTGTCATATTATCAAAGAATTTTCTTGATTGTTGTGCTCCGTTTTCTACTACTATTGCTTTTACTGTTTTATCCTTAAATGCTGTAAATTCAACCTTTTTAAATATTTCTGTGACATCTTGTATTATAAGTGGATTTCTTAAGTCTGGTTTATCACTTCCATACTTTTCCATTGCTTCTAAATATGGAATACGTTTAAATGGTGCTTCGTCTACTTTCCAGTTTGTATGTGTTTTAAATACTGTAGTAAATATTTCTGCTAATACTTTTAATACATCTTCTTGCTCTGCAAAGCTCATTTCAAAGTCTAATTGATAAAATTCCCCTGGTGCTCTGTCTGCTCTTGGGTCTTCATCTCTAAAGCAAGGTGCTATTTGATAATATTTATCAAAACCAGAAACCATAAGTAATTGTTTAAATTGTTGTGGTGCTTGTGGAAGTGCATAAAATTCTCCTGGATGTATTCTACTTGGTACTAAGTAGTCTCTTGCCCCTTCTGGTGAAGAGTTTGCAAGTATTGGTGTTTGTATTTCTGTAAATCCCATTTCGTCCATTTTTTTACGTAATGTTTTCATTATTTCACTACGAAGTAAAATTGTTTTATGAAGTTTATCATTTCTTAAGTCTAAAAATCTATATTCTAGTCTTAAATCTTCCTTTACTTCTCCTACTTTTTCTGAGTTTACTTCAAATGGTAGCACATTTTTGCATTTTCCTAAAACTTCTATTTCTTCAGCTTCTATTTCTATTTCTCCAGTTGGAATTTTTGTATTTTTATTACTTCTTTCTATTACTTTTCCAACAACTTGAATAACACTTTCTGAAACTACATTTTCTAATTCACTTTTATTTTCAGCAGATACAACAACTTGAGTAATTCCAAATTGGTCACGTAAGTCTATAAATACCATTGACCCTAAGTTTCTTATTTTTTGTACCCAACCTGCAATGGTTACTTTTTCTCCTACATTGCTTATTGTTAGTTCTCCACAATTATGATCTCTATACATTTTTACATCTCCTCTATTTTTACTTGTTAAGATTTTTTATACGTTTAATATTATACACCTTTTATCATTCTATTACAATATGCTATTTTATTATTTATGTTAATTCTATTTTTTCCTTTACTTTTTGTCAAACTTGTAGTATAATATATATTACGATGTTTTATTATAGCTGTGTTGTAACACGGTGCAAGCATCAAAAAAATTTTATTGGAGGTACTTTTATGACTTCAGGTAGACCCACAATCTTAGACCGGTTGGAACATTCTGCACTTAATGGCAGAACTTCCGCTAATCTGAACCTGTACCTTGGGCAGGAGAAAAAACTCATTCGTGACGGTTTTACCGTTACACGAATAGCTTCCGTTCCCGCACGGCACGGTCAGCATTCTTGCAATATTGACTGGAGTAAGGCTCCGGTTGATACTGAGGCTTATGCTCTTCTTTCTGTAGCATCCAATGCTACAGAAAAAAAGCAGACTGAAGAGTAGGAAGCTGTAAATCCGCCCTATTACTATTGACACTTTACTGCCAATAAAATTCTCCCCACTGATTTTTTCAGTGGGGAGTTCTTTTATTTCATTAATGGTTACAATTCCCAAACTACTAGTATATAAGCCTATAAATATGTTAGTTTATTCGCATAACATTCCTACGTAAGAAATAGTAAGCCAATTTTACGCAGTTCTATTACAGTGTAAAATTGGCTAACTCTTTCTAACTCGTCATTCTTCGAACCACTTGTATGCTCTAAACTAACATATTTATAGTCTTTGCAATATGTAAATAGTAACCATTAATGTTAGAAATTTTTATATTTTTTATTAAAATTGTTGAATTTTACTGTATTTTTTTATATAATTAGGGCAATATTTATTTAAAGGTCAAAAAATTATTGGAAAAGTATTTTTCTAAGCAATTTTACCTAAAGAAAGGATTGTGATAATTATGGAAAACAAAGTATTAGTAAAGGATTTATATAGAAATACAAATAATTACACAAATCAAACTGTAACAGTTTCTGGTTGGGTAAGAACTATTCGTGATTCTAAAAGTTTTGGTTTTATAGAGCTAAACGATGGAAGCTTTTTTAAGAATGTTCAAGTTGTATTTGATAATACTTTAAATAATTTTGAGGAAATTAAAAAATTAACAATTAGTTCATCTATTTGCGTTAAAGGTGAAGTTGTTAAAACTGAAAATGCAAAACAGCCATTTGAAATTAAAGCAACTAGTGTAGAAGTTATAAATGTGGCTGATTTAGATTATCCGCTTCAAAAGAAAAAACACTCTTTTGAATACTTAAGAACAGTATCTCATTTACGTCCAAGAACAAATACTTTTAATGCAGTATTTAGAGTACGCAGTGTTTTATCTTTTGCTATTCATAAATTTTTTCAAGAAAGAGGATTTGTATATGTACACACTCCAATTATTACAGGTAGTGATTGCGAAGGTGCAGGAGAAATGTTTAGAGTAACAACTTTAGATATGGAAAACTTACCAAAAACAGAAGATGGTAAGGTAGATTATTCTCAAGATTTCTTTACTAAAGAAGCTCACTTAACCGTAAGTGGTCAACTAGATGTAGAAACTTATGCTCATGCTTTTCGTAATGTTTATACTTTTGGTCCTACTTTTAGAGCTGAAAATTCAAACACTGTAAAACACGCAGCTGAGTTTTGGATGATTGAGCCAGAAATTTGTTTTGCAGATTTACAAGATGATATGGATTTAGCTGAAGATATGATTAAATATATTATTTCTTATGTTTTAGAAAACGCACCAGAAGAAATGGCATTCTTTAATCAATTTATTGATCCAGGTCTACTTGATAGATTACACAATGTATTAAATTCTGACTTTGGTAGAATATCATATACAGATGCTATAAAAGAATTAGAAAAAAATAATGATAACTTTGAATATCCAGTTCATTGGGGTACAGACATTCAAACAGAACACGAGAGATATTTAAGTGAAAAAATATTTGGTAAGCCTGTTTTTGTAACAGATTACCCAAAAGAAATAAAAGCATTTTATATGAAATTAAATCCAGATGGAAAAACAGTTGCTGCAACTGATTTACTAGCTCCTGGAATTGGAGAAATTATTGGTGGTAGTCAAAGAGAAGATGATTATGAAAAATTAAATTCTCGTTTAGAAGAACTTGGATTAAATAAAGAAGATTATTGGTGGTATATGGATTTAAGAAGATATGGTAGTTGTCCACATGCAGGATTTGGCCTTGGCTTTGAAAGAATGATGATGTACTTAACAGGTATGCAAAATATTCGTGATGTACTTTCATTCCCTAGAACACCAAAGAATTGTGAGTTTTAGATTAATAAAGACTTGTCACTTTTTGTCGACAAGTTTTTATTGAATAGGTACAAATATTACAATATAATATATATACCTCTTTTAGAAAGGAGGTGCATATATGACTTCTTTTGATTTGATTTTTTTCTTATTAGTCCTATTATTAGGTCAAAATAATGAAAAAGGCAACGAGAAAGATTAATGTATAAAAGTACATAATCGGAGTAGTAGTCTGGGAAACTACTACTTTTTATTTTTAAGTAGTTAATATAAAATCCGTTTTTCTATATAATAAATAAAAAGTAGGTACTGGGAATACCTACTTTACATATAAGCTCTTTTGATTTTCAACGAGTTTGCTTAAGCTATTATTAGAATAACACATTTTACAGTATTTGTCAATCTTTTTTTATCTTTTCTCTTACATATTCATAAATCATAATTCCTGCTGCTACAGAGGCATTTAAACTTTCTGTTTTACCGAAGCATTGGTATTTTTACTTTTTGATCTGCTATATTTTGAACTTCTTTAGAAACTCCTTTTGCTTCATTTCCTATAACTATTACTTTTTTATTATATTTTATATCATATACACTCTGGTCTGTATCTAGTGAAGTAGCCACTACTTCAAATTTATGCTTTTTTAACATTTGCAAAGTTTTTACTAAGTTGTTTGTAGTTATAATATTCATTCTAAAAATTGCTCCCATTGTAGAACGTACTACTTTTGGATTATATGGGTCTGCACAGTCTGTTGATAAAATAATTTGTTTTAGGTTTGCACTGTCTGCAGTTCTTAGTATTGTTCCTAAATTTCCAGGGTCTTGTATGCCATCTAAAGCTAGTATTATATCTTCTTTATAGTCTATTTTTTCAATGCTGTCTTCTTTTTTTACTACCGCTAAAACTCCCTGTGGATTTACAACGTCTGTTATAGAAAGAAAAAGTTTTTTAGTAACATATATACAATTATATTTGGCAATTTCATATAATAATGCTTGTTCAAATCCCTCTATATTTTCGCAATCTTCACAAACAACTATTGTTCTTATATTAGCCTCTTCTTCTATTGCTTCTCTTACTAGTTTTATTCCTTCAACAATATATTCGTTTGTTTCATCTCTAAATTTTTTATCTTTTAACTTTTTAATATATTTAATTTGCTCATTATCTTTACTAGAAATTATTTGCATCTTAACTTTCCTTTCTAAATTTCTATAACCTCATTTAAAAATTCTTTAATTTTCTTAATTATATCTTTGTCTGTGTTTTCTTTAATTTTTAAAGTAACATATGGCTCTATTCCATTAGAAAATTTGATTTGCATAGGATATTTTTTAATTAAAATATTTATCATTTCAGGCTTTACATTTTCTTTTATAAAGTAAAACACTACATTACTTTCTCTTTGTGATACTTTTAATATATTTGCCTTTCTAGCTAGTTGTTTTATTCTTGCTACTTCAATTAAGTTTTCTAATTCTTTTGGTATTTTACCATATCTGTCAATAACTTCATCTATTACATTTTGTAGTTCTTCTTCTGTTCTACATAGAGCGATATTTTGATATATTTCAATCTTTTGACTGCTATTTTCAATAAAATTATCTGGTATATAGCTTGAAATAGATAAGTCTATTTGTACGTCTTGTTCTACCTGTACTTCTATTCCTTGCATTTCTTTTATAACTTCATCTAATAGCTTGCAATAAGTATCATACCCAACTTGCTCCATATGCCCGTGTTGCATTTCTCCAAGCATACTTCCTGCACCACGTATTTCTAAGTCTCTCATAGCTATTTTAAATCCTGACCCAAATTCTGTAAATTCTTTTATGGCTTTTAAACGCTTGTTGGCAACTTCTGATAGTAATTTATCTCTTTTATATGTTACATATGCATATGCTTGTTTGTCACTTCTTCCCACTCTACCTCTAATTTGATAAAGCTGTGCTAGTCCTAGTCTATCTGCATTTTCTACAATTATTGTATTAGCATTTGGTATATCTATTCCTGACTCTAATATGGTTGTACAAACCAATACATTTATTTCGTGATTTATAAAACTTTGCATTATTTCTTCTAATTCTCTTCCTGACATTTTTCCGTGTGCATACCCTACTTTTGCTTCAGGAACTAATTTTGATATTTCATCTGCCTTTTTTTCAATATTTTCCACCTGATTATATAAGTAAAATACCTGTCCATTTCTTTCTAGTTCTCTTGTTATAGCTTCTGAAATAACTTCTTTATCATATTCTAATACATAGGTTTGTACTGGCTTTCTATTATGTGGAGGTTCATATATAACAGACATATCACGAACCCCAACAATAGACATATGAAGAGTTCTAGGAATTGGTGTTGCTGTCATTGTTAGTACATCTACATTTGTTTTTAATTGTTTTATTTTTTCTTTGTCTTTTACCCCAAAACGATGCTCTTCATCTATAATTAAAAGCCCTAAATCTTTAAAACTAACGTCTTGACTAAGTAGTCTATGTGTTCCAACTACTACATCTACCTCTCCAAGTTTTAATTTTTTAATAATTTCTTCCTGTTCTTTTTTTGTTTTGAAACGGTTTAATAATTCTACCCTCATAGCAAATTCGCTCATTCTGTTTTTAAATTCCTCATATTGTTGATTTGCTAAAATTGTTGTTGGAACTAAATAAGCTACTTGCTTTTGATCCATAACTGCTTTGAAAGCTGCTCTTATAGCCACTTCTGTTTTACCATATCCAACATCTCCGCATAATAGTCTGTCCATTGGGAATGGCTTTTCCATATCTTTTTTTACTTCTTCAATACAGCGTAATTGATCTTCTGTTTCAGTATATGGAAAACTATCTTCAAATTGATTTTGCCAAGGTGTATCTTTAGAAAAACTAAATCCTTGTATTTTTTGACGCTTTGCGTATAATTCCACTAAGTCTTTTGCAATCTCTTGTAGGTTTTTCTTTACCCTATTAGTAGTTGCACTCCATTCTTTTCCACCCAATTTGTTAAGTTTAGGAGATGCATTTTCTCCACCGCCAATATATTTTCTAACACTGTCTAAACTGTTTGTAGGAACATATAGCATATCATCATTTTTGTATTTAATTTTTATATAATCTTTTGTAACTCCATCTGCTGTAATAGTATTTACCCCTATAAATTGTCCTATACCGTGTGTTTGATGTACTACTATGTCTCCTGGAACTAAATCTGCAAATACAATCTTTTCGCTTTCTTTAAAGGTATTTGAAAATTTTTTCTTTTTCTTTACTGGTTCTGCAAAATTATTTTGAAGACTTATTGCAACTAAATTTAAGTCATAGTTTTCAAATCCTGATGAAAAACTGCTTAAAGTTACTATAATTTCTCCATCTTTTACATTATTTGGAGTCTCTTCATATTTATAATTTATTTGATTTTCTTTTAAAACTTCGCACAATTTCTTAGCATTTATTTCATTACCACCCAAAAGTATTACCTTTTTTTTAGCTTTTTGATAATTTTTTATGTCCGAAATTAGTATATCAAGCTCTAAATTATAAAAGTTTACTTCTCTTGTTTCAAAATAATATTTTTGTATATTTTTTAAAATATCATTTTGCTCTAAATATATTATTTGTTTTTCTTTTAAGTTATATTCAAACTCACTAATATTTTGTATTGCTTGTGGTACAAATTTTTCTTTTTCTATTAATGATGTAATTAATTTATTATTGTCTTCTATTATATTTTGTTTTCTTTGTTCAATTTTAGATTTTTCATCTAATAATAGTAAATATTCTTTAGTAATATAATCTATAAATGATTCTTGCTTTTCATAAAACTCATTAAAATATTTATCTATTTTGTTTGTGTAATCTCCATTTTTTATAGCTTCTATATCTTCTAATTCATTTTTATATTTTGTTTCTATATTTTTAATGGCTTTAGGAAGATCTTGTACAATTAATTCGTGTGCTGGAAATATAGTAATTTCTTTAAGCATTTCAGTTGACCTTTGTGAAGATATTTGAAAAAATCTTATTGAGTCAACTTCATCTCCCCAAAACTCAATTCTAACACCCACTTTTTCGGAAAGCCCAACATCTACTATTCCACCACGAATACTAAACTGTCCTTTATTTTCAATTAAGTCACTTCTTTCATATCCTAAATTTATTAGTTTTTCTTTTATATTATCTAATAAATATGTTTTTCCAATTTCAAAGTTAATTATATTTTGATATAGTTCTTCTTTTGAAATCATTTTTTGCATAATGGCTTCTATAGTTGTAACTACTACTATCTGCTGTTTTTGTTTTTGAGCTAAAAACATTTTATTTAATACATCTATTCTTTTATATTCTATCTCTTTACTTTGGGCAATATAATCATATGCTACAATTTCCCTTTTAGGAAAATAATATACATTTGATGTAAATTTTTTTAAGTCTTGCAATAGCTTTCTTGCTTGTATTTCGTTATATGTTAATAATATTATTGATTGTTTATTGCTATTTGAAATACCTGCTAAAATATGCATTTTTTCTACGTCAGTTAAGCCCGATACAGCTATCGGACTTATTTTATTTTTTATTTGCTCTACAAGTTCTTGAAACTTTTTATTTTCTTCTAATTGTTTAATTAAAAAGTTCATTTTGCTTTTCCTTTTCAATAATTACCCTAATATTATATCACTATTTTTGTTATTTTAGAATACTTTTATTATATTTTAGTATATATTAATATAATATATAAAGAGGGTGTTAGTATTTTTAGTAATGTTTCTTTTTATAATACTAGAAAGCAAAGCAATATTAAAATATGGGTATATTCTTTAAAAAGAAATGGTCTTTCCATTTTATTTTGCTTATTTTGTATTGGGCTTGTAATGTTTTCTAGTTCTAATTTAAAAGCTGCTAAAGATGGACTTATTTTATGGGCTACAGCAGTTGTTCCTTCTCTTTTTCCTTTTTTTGTTTCTACTGAATTATTGAATAATACTAGTATAGTTTCCTATTTAGGAAAACTTTTAAATCCTATTATGAGGCCACTTTTTAATGTTCCTGGCGAAGGTGCTTTTGCATTTTTAATGGGACTTATTAGCGGTTATCCTGTTGGTGCTAAAATTGTTTCTAACTTTGTAGAAAACAGTATCTGTACAAAGGAAGAGGCTGAAAGAATGCTTAGCTTTACAAATAACTCTGGTCCGTTGTTTATTATTGGAACTATAGGAATTAGCTTATTTGGTAGTACTACCATAGGGGTGTTACTTTTTATTACACATATTCTTGCCTGTATAAGTGTTGGTATAACTTCAAAGTTTATGTCTAAAAAAACTTTAGTTAATAGCTATAAATCTAATTTTAATCAAAGTTCTAACAAATATGTTGCTTTTTCATCCTTAGGAGAAATATTAGGTAAAAGCATTACAAACTCTATTTCTACCATTTTAATGATAGGTGGATTTGTAGTTATATTTTCTGTTATTATTTCTATTTTAAATGAAAGTTATATTTTAAGTGGATTAGCAAATATTTTATCTCCATTTACTTCATTAATAGGCATTCCCCAAGAATTATTAAAATCATTTTTAGCTGGAATTATAGAATTAACCAATGGTGTAAGTTTGGTAGCAAATACTTCTTTAAAAACAATATCTACTAATATTATTATATGCGCATTTCTACTAGGTTTTGGCGGTATATCTATTTTGTTGCAAGTTTTTAGTATTGTTAGTAAAAACAAATTATCTATAAAACCATATATATTAGGCAAATTATTACAAGGCGTTTTTGCTGCTTTTTATACATTTATTGCTCTTGAGTTTATACCATTTTTACATTTTAATTTATAATTGTATTTAAAAAAGCCCCTGTCCATATTAAATGAAACAAGAGCTTTTATATAATGTATTTTGTGAGGTATTATTATTGTGCTCTTCTTTTTATTTTTTATACATATTTTTAGCTTTTGCTTTAAGAATATTTTATTATTTAAAGAATAAAATGTATAAAAATTATTTAAAAGTAACGTTTTTTGAAATCTGTTTGAAGGGAATGTGAGTTATTATGGATAAAAATGATGTTAATTTTAATTTTCCACCTTATATGAATTATGATATTGGTTGCGACCCAATTATGGGTGACCCTAATATGTTTAATCCAATAACACAATATGAGCAAGCTTATATGTATTATCGCTATTTAACACAACAAGTAGAATACAAAATTAAGTGCAAGGAATATGAAAAAATGTGTGGTAGTTCTAGAGGCGAAAGAAGAGTGGAATAACAGATAGGTAATTATTATTTTTTTAAAATTATTGACTTTTTTACCAAATTTTAATATAATAATTATAGAAGGTGAGACACCACAGAAATGTGGCGTGTCGCAAGAAATTATATTTTTAAAAAATTTTTAAAAACAACATCTCTAACGGCCAAGCAGAGATGTGTTTTTTTTGCTGTCTAATTTTCTTACTGCAACTACAAGTAGTGCAAATAAGGCAATAGTGACAACAGTTACTATTGCAAGTTCAAATATAAGTATGTATATAAAAAGTAAATAAACTTGTTCTAATAACATACGCACCGCCCTCCTTTCATAAGTAAAGCGACACGCCACACTCTGTTTTGCTCATCTTCTTTTGATATTATATATACTAGTTATAGTAAAATCAAGCGAACATTGGAAAATTTTTCTAAAAAGCTTTATAAATGCAAACAAAAAAATCAACCATTTCTGATTGATTTCCATATCCATCTATTCGTTTTAGTTCGAACAAATTCATTAATGGTAGCGAGGGTGAGATTCGAACTCACGACCTGCCGGGTATGAACCGATTGCTCTAGCCAACTGAGCTACCTCGCCATATTTAATTTCTTAACGTGATTTATATTATAATATCTGTTTTAAATTTTGTCAATAGACATAAAAGAAAAAGCTAAAGAAAATTTAACTTTTTCTTTTATTTATTATCTTTCCATATCCTTACTTGCATTTTCTTTCTTCATTTCAGATACTTTTAATACTTCTCTAGGGTCAATAGTTACAGTTTCTACTACTTTAGAATTTCCTTTTCCGCCTTTTTTACCACCATTATTATGTTTGCTTGTAGCTTTTTCTTCAAGTGCTTTTACTCTTTCTAGAGATTCTTTTAATTCTGCTAATTCAGGATTGCTACTTGTTTCTATATCTTCTTGTTCTGGAATATCTACTCCTAAAGTTACATTCCAAAAATGACTTATTCTTTCTTTTAAACTCATATTTATTTCTTAAAACTTAAATTTTAAGAATATTCACCTCCATTTTTAATGGCTAATTTCCATAATACATATATATTATACCATATACCACTACAAAAATCAAGGTTTTATAAGAATTAGTTCATATAATCTCTTAATTTTTTGCTTCTACTTGGATGTCTTAACTTTCTTAAAGCTTTTGCTTCAATTTGTCTAATTCTCTCACGAGTAACCATAAATTCCCTACCAACTTCTTCTAAAGTTCTTGCTTTTCCATCTTCTAATCCAAATCTTAATTTTAATACTTTAGCTTCTCTTGGTGTTAGCGTTTCCATTACTTCATCTAATTGCTCTTTTAATAAAGTATATGCTGCTGAATCTTGTGGTGCTGGACTGTCTTCATCTTGAATAAAGTCCTCTAAATGGCTATCGTCTTCTTCTCCAATAGGAGTTTCTAATGATACTGGGTCTTGTGCTATTTTTTGAATTTCTACTACTTTTTCAACTGGTATTTCCATTTCTGCTGCAATTTCTTCTGGGGTTGGTTCACGTCCATTTTGTTGTAATAAATGTCTTGATGTACGTATTAGTTTATTAATTGTCTCTACCATATGGACTGGTATACGTATTGTTCTTGCTTGGTCTGCTATAGCCCTTGTAATTGCTTGTCTAATCCACCAAGTTGCATAAGTACTAAATTTATAACCTTTAGTATAGTCAAATTTTTCTACTGCTTTTATTAGTCCCATATTACCTTCTTGAATTAGGTCTAAAAATAACATTCCTCTTCCAGAATATTTTTTAGCAATACTAACCACTAGTCTTAAGTTAGATTCTGTTAGCTTTTGCTTAGCTTCTTCACTTCCTTCTAGAATTTTTTGTGCTAAGTCTAACTCTTGTTCATAGTTTAATAAAGGAATTTTTCCAATTTCTCTCAAATACATTCTAACAGGGTCATCAAGACTAACACCTTCTATATTAGATAGGTCAATTTCATCTAGTTTAATATTTTCCACATCTTGTAAGTCTTCAAGGTTTGGTTCTATGTCCATATCATCATCTTTTAAAATACTTACACCTAAGTCTTCAAATGCATCAAATACTTTATCTATTTGCTCTGGTTCTGTGTCTTCTAATTCATTAGCCAATTCTCCATAGGTAATTTTTCCATTTTGCTTAGCCTTTTTTATAATATTTTCTACTTTTTCTTTGCTAGCTTCGTCTATTTTTTTTACATTTTTTGTTTTTTCTTCTTTTTTATTTTCTTGATCATTAGAAGCTTTATTTTCTACTTTTATATCACTTTCTGCTTTTTTAGATGTTTTCTTTTTTTCTACTTTTTCTTCTTCTAGTGGCTTATCTATTTCTGTTTTTTTCATTTTAAACCTCCTATTTAATTTTAGCTAATTTTAGTATTATGCTATTTAATTCATTTTCTAACAGCTTTATTTCATCTGTATTAAAATTAGATGTATCTTCTAATTGTTTTAGTATTTTATTTCTTTTATTTACTAATTTTTCTTTTTCATATGTACTAATTAAGTCTTCTATTGCTTTTTCTACATCTACAATTTCAAAATCATATGCCATAATTTCTGTAATATGACTTATAATATTTTCATCTTCAAACCAATCTAAAATTTGATTAGTACTAATATTTCCTTTTTCTAGTTGTTCATACATTTTTTTTAAAATTTGTTTATTTTGTTCATTTTGAAATTCATCTAATGTAATTGTATTTTTTATTCTTTCATAAGATTTTTCATATTCATTAATAAGTAAATATATTACTAAATTTTCCCTTTTTAGAACAGCTTCAGAAATTTCACTTTTTTTGTCTTCTTTTGGTTCCATTGTAACTACTTTTTTTTCTAACTTTTTGCTTCCCTGATTATTGCTATACATAATTTTATTTACTTCTGAATATATTGCCTCTTTTGAAATTTTATATTCTCTTGAAAGTTTACTAATGTATATTTCTCTTTCCATTTGGTTTGTTACTTTTGCTAATATTTTAGCAATTTCATTTAAAAATTTAATTTTATCATTTACATTTTCTATATCTAATTCTTTTTTTAGAACCTTAACTTTAAATTCTACTAAAGAAATTGCATTATCTACACATTTTTGAAATCTTTCTGGTCCATATTTTAGTACATATTCATCTGGGTCTTTTGCCCCTTCAATTTGTAAAACACGTATATCACAACCTAGATTTTGTAAAATTTCCATGCCTCTTAATATTGCTGCTTGTCCTGCTCCATCTGCATCATATCCTAAAATTACTTGCTCACTATGTCTTCTTAGTAGTCTTCCTTGAGCTTCTGTCATAGCAGTTCCTAAAGCTGCTACTACATTTGTAATTCCTCTTTGGTAAAGAGAAATTGCATCCATATATCCTTCAACTATAATCATTTTTTTAGTATCATATTTTTTAGCTACATTAAGTCCAAATAAATTTCTTCCTTTACTGTAAACAATATTTTCGGGTGAATTTATATATTTTGGTTTACTATCATCTAATACTCTACCACCAAAAGCTATAACTCTTTCTCTAGTGTCTAATATAGGGAACATTATTCTTTTACGAAAACTGTCCATATATGCACCATCTTGTGTTTTTTTAATTAAGCTAGAAGCTAGCATTTCTTCTATAGTAAAACCCTTTTGTTTTAATAATAAATATAGCTCATTAAAGTTTCCTGAATACCCTATTAAAAATGCCTTTAAAGTTTTGTTGTCTAACTTTCTTTTTTTTATGTATTCTTGTGCTATTTTAGAGGTGTCTTTGTATAAATTTTGGTGATAAAATTCTGCTGCAATTTTATTAATTTCATATACTTTTTGTTTTAGTTTAGCTGTTTTGTCATCTTCATAATTATCTAAGGTTGGAAGTTCTATGTTTGCTCTATTGGCTAACACTTCTAAAGTATCCTTGAAATCTAATCCTTCTATTTTTGATATAAAATGAATTACATTTCCACCTGCGCCACAGCCAAAGCAATGAAATATTTGCTTATCTGGTGAAACAGCAAAAGAAGGAGATTTTTCTTTATGAAATGGACATAATCCAAAAAAGTTTCTCCCACTTCTTTTTAATGTAACATATCCCGATATTACATCAACAATATCATTACTTGACTTAATTTCTTCAATTAATTCATCACTATATCTTACCAATTTATACTTACCTTTCTAAATACTATTTATATTATTCGACATAAAGTTGATAAATCCTTCTACATAATGTGACAGCTTTTAAACTGCAAAACAAAAAGACGAGTTAAATCGCCTTTTTGCTTTTGTTTTATGTATAAGATTTATAAAATATCATTGTTGTCTTCAAAAGGTATAAATTTATTTACAGCACTAGTATTAAAGTCAATTTCTTCGTTAGCTGATTTACACTCATTGAATGATACATTTATTTTGTTTTCAACTAATTCCTCTACTTCATCTTGTGACGCATGTTCAGCTAAAACAAGTTCACTAATTAAAATTTGTTTTGCATTAGAAAGCATTTTCTTTTCGCTTGTAGATAGACCTTTTTCTTTTTGCTTAAAGCTTAGGTTTCTTACTACATCTGCTACCTCATATATATTTCCACTTTTCATTTTTTCCATATTATCTCTATATCTTTTATTCCAATTTTGAGACATTTCTGTTTCGTCTTCTCCCAAAATAGAAATAACTTTTTCTGCTTCTTCTTTTCCTATTACGTTTCTAACACCTATTTGTTCTGCTTTAGTTGTTGGAACCATTACTTTAACTTCTCCTGGCATTTTTATTATGTAATAAGCTTGATTTTCTCCTAAAATGTTTTTTTCTTCTATAGCATCTATAGTACCTGCTCCGTGCATTGGATATACAATTTTGTCACCTACATTAAACATTTAAAATCTCCTTTCTATTGCATTTTTTATTTTATATCTAGTTAAGAAAGGTTTTTAGGCTCTTCTTCAACCGCACTTCTATTATACTACAAAAAATGGTAAAAGTCAAAACTTTTACCATTTATTTTTTTTATTTTTTTATGTAAGCTAATTAACAAAGTAAACTCTATTTAAAGTAAAGCAAATATAATCTAATCGTAAATTAACTTCTTTAAACCAATTTAGCAAAACTTCCTATTATATTTTCTTCTTTTAGTTCATCACCTACAGGACTCAGGGCTACTTTACACAAAGTGAGCCTCTAAACGAAGTGTGGTAGCGGCTGAGAGTCGCAAAGTTGGCGGACCTGCGTGAAGTCGTGAAGTTGCTGTTGTAGTAACCTCCCCTGCTAGTACAAGGAGTGTTGGAATCCGTATAGGTTTCTGTTGACCATTCTAAAACATTTCCTGCCATATCTTGTATGTTACATTTTTTATCTTCATTTTCTCCTGCTTTAGCTATATTAGTGTTTATATCATTTGCTTTTTTTGTTGCATAAGTTGCATCTGAATATGCTTCTATAAATATTATAGCTGTATCCCAAGCATAATCATTTATTAAATCACTATAATATTTTGCAGTACTTGAATATGGGTACATTGCCTTAGCAGCTATAGCTGCATTTGGTTGTGTTATATTATTCCATAGCATTCCATCTGTTATTGTTGCATCATTACTTGTTGCTGAATCTACCGTTGTTGCTTTTGAGGCTGCCTTTTCTCCTTTTTTACTTGCTTCATATCTTGCTATATAATATCCTCCATTATCTAAACTTGTACTTATCCATTCTTGCAAATTAAGCACTTTTGTATTTCCGTAACTACTTGCTGCTTTATATGTCTTACCTCCAAATGTTCCTCCTGCAAAGCTACTTGATATTTCAATATAGTAAGAACTTATTAGTGTTGGTGTATCATAAGCTGTTTTACTTGCTGTTTGTGCTGGTGTTGGTAATGTTCCATTTGCTGCTACTGTAAAGTCTTCATATCTTCCTAATGTTATTGTTGTTTTATTAGTTGTATTTTCTACTGCATCATTTTTTATTTCTCCTACTGGCACCCATACAAATTCATTTAAATCTGTTTCATTTTGTATTACTATTCCGTCTTGCACTACTGGTATATTGGTTGATACTCCACCTTCTTTATCATAGGTATATTCTACTATATGATTTCCACTTCCGTGTTCCGTGTGCTAATATTTTAAATCCTGCTGGCACTCTTATTTTATTTCCATATTTATCTAATACAGTTTCATTTTGGTTTGATGCTCTTGCCATTAAACTTTCTATTGTTTCTTTTCCTGTTATTATTGCATCTACTTGTGCATCTAATCCTTTTATTGCTGATATATCGTTTTGTGCACCTTCTGCTGTTTTTTTGTCTGCTATTTTTGCTCTTTCTATTAATCCATTTTCTCCAAATAGGGCTGTTATGGTTATTCCTGCTAAAATTAGTAGCACCACTATAGTTACTACAAGCGCTATTAGGGTTATACCTTTACTATTTTGTTTTTCTTTTGTCATTCTCTTTTTTCCTCCTTAGTTTTTTTCTTAAGCTTATATTACTATACTTAAACTAAAAAGTAAATACATTTTTATATTTTGTAATATAATTGTAATATTGGGTATATTTTTAAAGCATAAGAGCAATGTTCTCCCCATATTTAA
>JBJFEZ010000008.1:0-65017 GCA_051891195.1 Clostridia bacterium | reverse complement strand
GACAGGGATCGAACCTGCGACCTCATGGTCCCAAACCACGCGCGCTACCAACTGCGCTACGCCTCGCTTTATTTAATACTTATATAATATAACACACTTTTTTTACTTTTGCAAGATTTTTTTGAAAATTCTATTGAATATTTTTAAATTTCAATGTATAATATTTATGTTATGCAGCTGTAGCTTAGCTGGATAGAGCGTTCGGCTACGAACCGGAAGGTCGGGGGTTCGAATCCCTCCAGCTGCACCAAAAGATTAAATCGTCGCACTAGACGAAAACCAAGAAATCAACTGTAAAAGGTTGATTTCTTGTTGCCTTTTATTGAAAAAGAGAGGATGGTGTGATATGATAAGAATCGTAAATAAGAAAAACAAGATAAGCAGAGATTTACTCTCTAAAATTGAATGGGCTTGCCGTTTGAATGCTATAAAACTTGAACACCAAATGATATTAGAAGGTTGTTTAAGAGTTGTAGAACATACAAACTTGGCATATGTAGAACCACATAGAGTAATTATAAAGAATAATTTATATTTATTCTTTAATGAACATGATTACTTTTATGTGGGAGATTTAAGGACAAAATATCCTTTATCTAAACTACAAGAATACATAGCAAGACATTGATTTTAGAGTTTTTAGTATTGCTTTTAATATAGAATATAAAACTTTAAAAAGTGCCAATAGTTATGTATTTTACTAGAGGTACTTTTATTTATTTAATGCCTACCCATTCAAATTGAAGGGAGGATTAAAAATTATGAATGAAGAAAGAAAAGTCGCAGAAATTTATATTCGTGTAAGTACAGAGGATCAAGCAAGAGAAGGATTTAGTTTAGGAGAACAAAAGGAAAAACTATTACAACTTTGTAAATTTAAAGAATACGAAGTTTTTAAAGTATATGAAGATGCAGGAATATCAGCAAAAGATATGGCACACAGACCAGCATTTCAAGAAATGTTAGCAGATATGAAGAAAGGAAAAATAAATTATATTGTTGCTTACAAGTTAGATAGAGTTACTCGTTCAGTTCGTGAGTTAGAAGAAGTTATATTGAGCAACTAACGAAGTTTTTTCAAAGTGAAATATTTGATATTTATGCACCTATTGAAGTTGATAATAAAGAAAAAATTGTTAGGACAAGTATTAATATAAAAATGATATTAAAAAATAATAGTGAAAAAGTAAAAATTTTAGTAAGATATTTTGAAACTTTAAGCATAGAAAATAAATTAAAATTATTTATAATTGTTTTAGAAAGCAACATGATAAATTTAAAATTTGACAAAGAAAATTTGATTGAACTTAAAAAAATTCTTATGTATTTTTGATAAGAATTACAATAAAAATAAAATGATAACTCTAGAATATAATATGGACGTTTTTATATTAGCAAATGTATGTAAATTATTATAAAAGAACTCAAATGGTAGAAGGAGAAAATGAACCTATTGGAATATTACTTTGTTCTGAAAAGAATGATGTTGTAGTAGAATTTACATTACAAGAAGGTAATAAAAATATATTTACTTCTAAATATCAATTATATCTTCCAACAGTTGAGGAATTAAAACAAACTATTGAAGAAGAAAAGAAACAAATTGAAACAAATACAATTTTAGACAAAAAATAGAAAGATTAAAGAGTTTTTTTTAATATAACTTTAAAAAGAAATTAATCTATGATATATTAAATGTAAAAGGAGATGTTGTAAATGAAAATTAAAAAAATGTTATTATTAATCTTAATTATTTGTATTATTATAATTGCAAATTCAACTACAGTATTTGCAATTATGCCACATTATTCATATAATACCGTAAATGTAGTTATTTCTCAAATTTTGAGATTGACTACAATGCTTATATTACTAGCTTATATTATATTTTTTATTATATACTCAAAAAAATCAAATAATGAAAAAAATAAAAAGATAAAGAAGTTGATTTTGTGGTTAGTGATTACAATTGTTATTGCTATCGGATTATGGATTGGAGCAGAATTAGTATTGAAGGTTGGAAAAACATATACAAGTAGTCCGTTGAGAGATGTTGAGTTACCAGAATTTAAGAGTAAATAGGAGATATTATGAAAGATAAAACAAAAAATATATTTATAGTATTAGAAACTATAATAATTATTATATTGAGTATTATGTTGATATTAAAATATAATGAAAACAATATATTGGAGTATGATTCAGAAATTGAAAGAAAGTGGCTAATAAAAACTGAAGATATACCTTATGATTTATCAAAAGCAGAAAAATATGAAATAGAACAAACCTATTTAAACTTTTCACCAGAAATAAGAGTAAGAAATATTAATAATAATGAATATATTTTGACAACAAAATGTGATAGTTCAATAAAAGGATTAGAAAGAGAAGAACATGAATATTTAATAACTAAAGAAGAATATAATAACTTATTAACAAAAAAAGAAGGAAATACTATATATAAGACAAGATATAGATTTATTGATGAAAATGATATAGAAATGGAAATAGATATATTTTCAGGAGAGTTGGAAGGTTTAGCATATTTAGAAATAGAATTTGTTGATATAAAAAGTGCTGAAAATTATCAAAATCCCAACTGGGTAATAAAAGACGTTACAACAGATTTATTATATAAAAATGGTTATCTTGCTAGATATGGTATACCAGATAGCTTTTTGGAGTATATAAAATAAATATAAAACAGTTGATTGAACGGGGATTTTTGTGCTAAATGTGGGAGTATATGCAGAAAAAATATGCTATTTTTTCGCAAATAAGTACCGCTAACGCACCATAACTGTATTATACGAACCCTGTATAAGGAAAAAGATTACTAGTTCAAAAACTAGTAATCTTTTTTGGTATGATATTTGGTATTTATTTTGAACGACATATTTTTAAGAATGTGTCGATTTCAGAACGATAACTTACTATTTCTATGATAAATATAATAACATACAAGCAAGTAATTTTCAAATATTTACTCATCCACATAACTTTTTGTTTATTTTTGCTGATTAATATTTTACATTATTTGTAAATTAATTAACCAAAAATGTTGCGTTTTTTATGTAAATGTGGTATAATATAAAAACCTTATAAAATTTAGGAGGTTTTTGCATGTCTATTGAAGAAAAAAGTAAGGTGCATCCGTGCAAATTTTGCTGTCGGGAACATTGCGTAAACCGTGGCAATAATGATATTGCCGCGACTAACTACTCTTGCTACAAAAAATCCAAGTGCGCTGACTGTGTTGCATGCAAGTTTTGCAACAATCCTGAAAAGGATAAGATTAAAAAGAGTTTTGATACTATTCAAGAAATCTTCAGCATAGCAAAGTGCTTCGTTGCTCCCAAGTCCTGCAAGGAATGCTATATGGCGTGCCACTGTAAAAACAGAGGCCTTGAGGATGTAAAATTTGAAATGGATTTGAGCAAATCTTCTGCTCCCTTATGCTTTAGTAGCTATCATTCTACTAAATAAGGGAAAATATCATGCAAAAGTAGCTAGGAAAATTCCTAGCTACATTTTTTTGTCATATTTTTTTATTTAGTGCATATAATAATATTAGTACTTATAAAAGGAGGAACTTCCATGGAAACTAAAGAAAAGAAGACTAAAGGCATAAAGGTGGCTTGTGTGTTAAAAGGAAGTGATAGATGTCCTAAACCCAAACAGTGTGACGGAATCAACAGGCAGTGCTTAATTTGGATAAATCATAGTGGAAGGTAAAACTCAGAAAACGACTCTTAAATTTAAGAGTCGTTTTACATTGTATTGTAATTAGGCATTTTTCCAAAAAGCTTTATATCCGCGATGAGCTTCATATAAATCTAGTTTACTAGTTACCTCATAAGGTGAATGCATTGAAAGAACAGGAACACCGCAATCTATTACATCAATACCTTTATTGGCTAAAATATATGCGATTGTACCTCCACCTCCAACATCAACTTTTCCAAGTTCAGCAAGTTGATATCTAATGTTATTATCTTCAAATATTTTTCTAACCTCTGCTACAAATTCAGCATTTGCATCAGAAGCACCTGATTTTCCTCTAGCTCCTGTATATTTATTTAATCCAATTCCTCTACCTAAATATGAAGCATTATTTTTTTCAGAAACACTAGCATATATTGGGTCCAAACCAGCATCTACATCAGCTGATAACATTTTAGAATTACAAAAAACTTTTTCTAATAAATTAGGACGATTTACGTTCAATTTATTTAAAATTTCTGATATAAAAGTGTCAAAAACATGAGATTCCATACCAGTGTTTCCCATACTTCCAACTTCTTCTTTGTCTGAAATAATACAAATTGCTGTCTTTTTAGGATTTTCAATTTCCATTAAAGCAGTTAAAGATGTATAAACACAAATTTTATCATCTTGTCCATAACCTGCTACCATACTATTATCAAATCCCATACTTCTACATTGCATAGCTGGCACTAGTTCAATTTCTGAGCTTAACAAATCTTTTTCTGTTATGCCATATTTTTGATTAAGAATATTTAAAACATTTAATTTTACTGCTTCTGAAACATCTGCATCAAAAGGAATACTTCCTATTAGTAAATTTAAATCCTCTCCTTCAATACCTTCTGATAGCTTTTTCTTCATTTGATCTTGTGCCAAATGTGGCAATAAATCTGTAATTGTAAAGATTGGGTCATCTTTATCTTCGCCAATATTTACAAAAACTTTTTCACCATTTGTTTTAACAATAACACCGTGAATTGAAAGTGGAATTGTTGTCCATTGATATTTTTTAATGCCGCCATAATAATGAGTTTTAAAATATGCAAATTCTGAGTCTTCATATAGTGGATTTGGTTTTAAATCTAATCTTGGAGAATCTGCATGAGATCCTATTATATTTAAACCATCTTCAATACTATTTTGACCAATAACAGCTAAATACATACTTTTTCCACGATTATTCCAGTATATTTTATCTCCTGGTTTTAAATTTTTAACATCCTTTATATCTTTAAAGCCATTTTGCTCTGCAAGTTTTACTGAATTACAAATAATTTCTCTTTCTGTTTTAGATGCATTCATATAGTCCATATAGCCTTTAGCATAATCAAATATTTCTTGTTTTTCTTGCTCTGATTTGCTATTCCAACCATTTTCTTTTTTATTAAATAATTTTTGCTTTAATTCTTCTGCTTCTTTCTTATCCATAATATTTCTCCTTTCTTTTTTGATATTGTATCATAATACTTTAATATTAGTATACCAAATTTAAAAAAAATATTTCTTTTATTAAAATTTTATTAAAATTTATTTACTTTTCATATTTTTTGTATTTTAATAATATTAATTTAATAAGAAAGGATGATAAAAATGGAAGAAAACCAAAAAGAAGAAAATAAGAACGAAGAAATAAAAAAGGAAGAAGAAGTAAAACAAGAGGAAAATAATACAAAAGAAGAAAAAGAAAGCAATAATAGTAGCGAAGAAATAAAAAAAGAAGCAGAAAAAACTATTAAAGAAGTAAAAGAAACAATAAAAAGTGCTGATTTAAAAAAAGAATCTAAAGCTGCTAAAGATTTTTTAAAAGACTTTTTCAAAAATCCAATAGAAGGAATAAAAAAATCTGCATCAGAGTCTAAAAATAAGGTTTTAAAAATAGCTATTATAATATTACTTGTTTGGATTATAGCTATATTTGTAAAAGACATCTTTTACATCATTAGCAATTCTTTATTTAGATATTTTGGAGGTATTGAATATTTCTTTAAACATTTATTTTCAAATTTATTAGAAATAATAAAAGACCTAGTAACTCCAGTGATATCTGTTGGAGCATTATCAGGTTTAGTATATGTATTTAAGAAAAATAAAAATAAATCATTCTTAAATATAGCAAGTACAATAATGGTTGCAAAAATTCCTGTTGTTATAGCAAGTATTGTTTCATTACTAACAATAATTGATACACAAATTACAAGAATTACCTCATTATTTTCAGGATTCTGTGGTATATTATCTACAGTGCTTTTATTCTTTGCTATAAAGGAACTATCAGATGAAAAAGAAAATGAAAATTATTTCTGGAAATTTGCTTTAATTATTGGAATTTACTATGTTGTTAAATTAGTATTTTCTTATTTAGGTATAACTTTATAAAATTAAAAAATAAATATCAAAGAGGTTTTCTAAAGGTAGAAAACCTCTTTTGTTATACCAAAAATAATTTATTGTAAAAAAATATACTATATGGTAGAATAAATACACAAAAATAGGACAACTTGCTCATTATTTCATCAGCTAATTTCTATAAATATTATGTTTTATAGAAATTATAAAGGTACTATTAGTAAAAAAATGTGAAGTTAAGGAGTACAAATTATGAAATTAACAAGTAAAAAAGCACTAGAATTATTAAAAGAAGCGGAACAAACAACAACAGATTTTGGGTGGATTAAACATTCAAAATGTGTTGGAGAAACAGCAGGAATTATTGCTAAAAAGCTTAATCTTGATGTTGATAAAGCAACCTCATTAGGATACATTCACGATATAGGAAAAAGAACAGGAGATTTTAAAAATCACATTATAAATGGATATAATTATTTAAAAGAATTAGGCTATGATGATGAATATTGCAATATATGCTTAACACATTCCTACTTAAATAATGATTATATGTGTACTGCAGGAGGTATTCCAGCAGATATACCATTTAGAACAGAATTTATAAAAAATCATAAATATACAATTTATGAAAAAATAATAAATTTATGTGATTTGATGTGTACAAGTAAAAGAATGATATTAGAACAAAGAATAATTGAAATTATGCTACGAAGAGGTTGCCACGAAAATACGGTATATCACATTACAGAAGCGCAAAAACTAAAAAAAGAAATAGACGAATTATTAGGTTGCTCAGTATATTCATTATTTGAAGATATAGAAATCTAAATATATTTCTGTATAGAAAAATAAATAATAGAGGTATAATTTATGAGCAAAAGAAAAAGAAATAAAAAACAAAATATATGGCAGTTAATAACATCAATAATAATATTAATTTGTATTATAGTTTTTGGAAATATAAATTCAAACATAGAGAATACAAATAAAATAGATAATACAGAAAATATAAGTCAAAAAGGAAATATAGTATTTGATTTATCTACAATTCCAGAATATTCATCAAGTCCTTATGTAGAAATAAACAATAATATTCCATACTTTAAAGAAACAGACTATACAACTGAAGCATTTGAAAAATATAGTGAGTGGGATGAATTAGGCAGAAGCGGTGTAGCCTTTGCAAATATCTGTAAAGAAACAATGCCTAAAGAAGGAGAAGAACGTGGTGAAATAGGAAGTGTTAAAGATCTTTCCGGATGGGTGCAAAAAAGATATGATAATGTAATAAAAGATAAATATTTATATAATCGTTGTCATTTAATTGGTTGGCAGCTTGCAGGAGAAAACGCCAATAAAAAGAATTTAATTACAGGAACAAGATATTTGAATACAGAAGGAATGTTGCCATTTGAAAATATAGTTGCACAATATATAAAAGATAATAAAAATAACCATATACTTTATAGAGTTACACCTATATTCAAAGGAGATAACAAATTAGCAAGTGGAGTTCAAATGGAAGCGTGGTCTATTGAAGATAATGGACAAGGCATTTGCTTTAATGTTTATTGCTATAATGTACAACCAGGAATAGTTATTGATTATGCAACAGGAGATAGTTATGAAGAATAATTTAAAAAACTATTGTAAATTTATGGAAAACAATATATAATCACTTCTAGTTTAATTCTTACTACTATTTATCAATAGTAGATTCCCTATAAAACAAAGGAGTGAAAAGCATATTGAATTTAAATTTAGTAAATGATTTATTTAATAATTTAAAGGAGAATAAATTTGTGCAAAATTTTATGAAGGAATTATCAAATTATTTAGAAAATAACATTAAAAACAATTCTGGTTTTGAAAGTGAAGAAGTTCCAATAATAGAAGATATATTATCTAAAAACAACGTAACTACAGGAAATGAAAATGCTATAAGATTTAAAGAAGATGACGTAATACTAAAATATGCAGAAAAAAACAGTGCTGATGAACCTATGTATTTTGTAAAAGACAGCAAAAAGACATACTGGTTAAACAATAAAAGAAATTACAATAATGATGTTTATTCTGTATTAAAAGTGCAAAATGGAAAAATAGAAGAAATTGAAATAAGTAAAAAAGATATGCCAAAAGATATAGGAGTAAATAGTGTTTTTAGAACACAAGACGGTAAATATGTAATTGATAGTCTTGCTACAAAAGAACTGCAACAAGAAATAACAAATATGGCAAATGAAATATTGGATAAACAAAATGTAAACCTAGATAAACATAGAAAAGAAGGACATTTATATATAGTAACAGAAGAATTAAACAACAGCCGATTTTTACGTGATTTAACTGAATCATCTAAAATTGAATTTGAAGAAGTAAACTTTCCAGAAGATTTGTTAAATAAAGCAACTACAGGAGCCGTATTTAAATATACTAATGGAAGGTATGAATATCAAGCTAATAATGAAATTGAAAGTACTAATTAGATACTCATACCATAAACCAAAATACCCTCATTATCAGAATAAATTTGCTCAAACTGATAGATAGGCAAAGGATTTTCGCCAATTCCTGCCTCTATAGTATAACCAGGTCTATTGTAATTTTGAATAAACCAATCTTTATAACCTGCAAAACTAGAATTATATGGTACATTTGTTAAAGAATAACCACTGATATTTGCAAAAATTCTTCCTATTTCATACCCATTTGGTGGATTTATATTTTGAAAATTCCAATAAATTTCTTTTCCTTGAGTATGATATGAAATAGTAAGAGCAAAATGATTCTCTAAAGTAAAGTTATATATTGCTAAACTTTCAGGTTCAGTTAAAGGACCATTACCAACAAAATCTCTTGGTGCAGGTTTAGTGTAACCTTGTTCAAATTTTATTCTTCTAGCTTCTAGCCATCCTGCTGGAAACTGTAAATTTAAATCCACACCATTAAAATTTGTTTTCCAACCGCTAGGAAAAGGCACGTTAGGAAAATTATTAGATATTGCTAAATAGTTATTATATATACTGCTACTTTTATCAACTCTACCATTTACTAAGTCAATGCCATCAGGATTCATCATAGGCAAAATGTATAGAGAAACATTATTAAATAAACTTTGTGCATTTTTTCCATAAATATTACCGTTCATTACATAACTTTTACAAAAATTCTCTACAAATTTCATAAGTAATACACAAGTAATCCATTCATTTGCGTGCATACCTGCATTATACATAATTTTTTTACTGCCTATACCAATACGTATGTATGGAAGTTGCTTTCCAAGTACGCTATAACCTATGTTGCCTGTTTCTAAAAATGGATATGCTGTTTTTAAACTTTGGATATTTTGCATTAAAAGTTCATAATAATAAGCTTGATTTGTAGGAACAATATTGAAATTTCTATATTTTTGCATAAAATCACCTGGTAAATTATATTTAAATATAATAAATTGTGTGAAATATTTAGTAAAATATTCCATAAATAATTTTTTTGTGATATAATATAACAGTAAAAAAACAAGAAAGAGGAACAATAATATGACTAGTAAACAAAGAGCATATTTAAGAAGCTTAGCAAATTCAATTAATCCTATATTTCAAATTGGAAAAGCAGGACTATCAGAAGAAATAATAAAACAATTAAATAATGCATTAGAAGCAAGAGAATTAATAAAAATAAATGTATTAGAAACTGCACCAGAAGATGTAAAAATTTTAGGGGAACAAATTGCAATTTCTACTAATTCTGCTTTTGTGCAAAAAGTAGGAAACAAAATAACACTTTATAAACCAAGAAAAAAAGACCCAAAAATTATATTACCACAATAAAAATGCTAGGCATTATGACTGGCATTTTTAATAATAACTATTTAATAAGATCTCTTAATAAAACTTGATTTCCATCTTTAGTTTCTACTCTTAAATTTGGAAATATTTTTTGCATACGTTCATTAGTAAAATATTCATTTTCTATTTTATTCATTATATTAGTTATAAACCCATTACCCTCAGAATAAACTATTGGTTCATTGTAATATGTTTTTAAAGCTCTATCTTCATATGTGCTAATAGCCCAAACTGTTACTAAGGTATCTATTACTAAAAAAATTGCTAAGGCTATTTCAACAGATCCTTTTATATTTTTGGATATTCTATTAATCAATTTATCTGTTCTAGGCTTTACAAAACGCATTAAAAAAATAGATAAAACTCCCCAAAACAAAGAATATAGCACACATATTCTACCATTTATATCTTTTCCTGTATATGCGTAATCCCAAAATCTAGCTCCATAAATAGCCTCTAATGAATAACTTAATATATATTCTACAGCAGAACCTATAAGAAAACCATAAATAAATAATTTTAAAAAATCTTTTCTGTCTATTTTATTTAAAAGAACAATTAAAAAGACTCCGCCTACTCCATATACTGGACAAAAAGGACCCCATATTAAACCTTTTCTACTTTCAATAATTCCCATAGTTATAAATCCATAAATAGTTTCTATAGCTAGTCCTAAAATACTAAATAATACAAAATACCAAAATATTTGGTGAATTGTTATAGGTTTATTTTCTTCCATACATATTTCCTTTCAGACACATTATATAACATAATTATACTTTTTTCTACATTTTAAAGAAAATTTACATTGAAAAGAATCCAATTACACCAAATATTAAGAATAAAATGCCTGATAATTTTTGTATAGCTATTTCTGATATATATCTATTTAAAAACTTTCCAAAAATAATTGCAATAAAATCACATACAACCATTGCTGAAACTGCACCTAAAACTAAGGAAAATTTAAAATTAGGGTATTGAACGCCAAGCCCTATAGAAGCAAAAAAGGTTTTGTCACCTAGTTCACCAACAGCAATACAAAAGGCTATTAACAAACAGTAATTTATTTTTAAACTTGTAATTTTGTTTAAAAAATTTTCCTTTTTACTATCTTCCATTGATAATTTTTCTTTCTTAGGAAGTAAAGTAAGAATTCCCATTAATATAAAAGAAGAATATGTTATAAATGCAATTATAAATTGCAAAAAAGAATTTTCAAGTAAAGAAACAGTACTACCAAATAAAATAGCTATACCGTGACTAAAAAGAGAACCTAAAGCAACGCCTAATAATATTTTAAAGGTTTTATCTTTTCCAGAAAAAGACAAAACTAAAAGCTGTGTTTTATCACCAAGTTCACTTATAAAAACCATTGTAAATGCAATAAAAAAGGGATATATAAAGTCCATATAAAGCTCTCCTTTAATTGAATATATATTCATAAATGTAAATTCTATGTGAAATATTTTTAAAAGCATTGCTACAAATTTAATATAGTGATAATATATACAAAGTATAAAAACATACGGAAATAAGAAAGAGGAGGAATCTAGTGTGATAGAAGTTAAAAACGTCACAAAAAAATATTCTAACATTAAAGCTGTTGATAATATTAGCTTTGATGTGAAAGATGGCGAAGTAGTTGGATTTTTAGGACCAAACGGAGCTGGAAAAACCACAACTATGAATATGATAACAGGTTTTATTGAACCTACAGAGGGGCAAATTATTATTAATGGTTATGACATTTCAAAAAAAGCTAATAAAGCCAAAAAACAAATTGGATATATGCCAGAAGGAGTACCTTTATATACAGAATTAACTGCTAAAGAATTTGTTAATTATATGGCAGAATTAAAAGGTGTTAAGTCAAAAGAAAGAAAAGAAATGGTACCAAAAATACTAGAGGAAACAGGACTAAAAGAAGTACAAAATAAGTTAATTAGAAATCTGTCTAGGGGATATAAACAAAGAGTAAGCATGGCTGGTGCATTAGTTGGTAACCCTGATGTAATTATATTAGATGAACCAACAGTAGGACTAGACCCAAAACAAATTACAGAAATTAGAACATTAATTAAAGAATTAGGTAAAAAACATACTGTAATATTAAGTAGCCATATTTTATCAGAAGTAAGCCAAATTTGTGAAAGAGTAATTATTATAAATAACGGAAAAATTATTGCAATAGATACTCCTGAAAACCTAGAGAATAAAACAAAAGAGAAAAACACAATTATTGTTACAGTTGAAGATAAAAAAGAAAATATGAATTCAATAAAAGAAAAAATAGCTCAAATAGAAGAGGTAAAACTATTAAAAGAAAATCAAGATGGAAGTAAACAATACTCTATTACTTCAGCTCAAGAAGTAGATCTAAGAAAGAGCTTATTTGAAGTGCTACCAAAAGAAGAAATTACAATTTTAGAGCTTAAAAAGAGTGAGTCAAGCCTAGAAGATGCTTTTATAAAATTAATTAATTCTGACCAAAAAGAAGAAACAAAGCAAGAACCAGAAAAGAAAAAGGAAAAATCTAAAACAAAATTAGAAAAAAGAGAAGAAAAGAACAAACAAAAATCAGAAGAAAAAAAGCAATATGAAAAAAAGAAAGAAGAAAAAGCAAAAAAGAAGTTAGAAAATAAAGAGCAAAATAAAAAAGAAAATAAAGGAGGTAAAGAATAATGTTTGCAATATATAAAAAAGAATTAAAAAGTTATTTCCTATCTCCTATTGGTTACGTAGCTATTGGAGTATTTATGTTAGTATTTAGTTTATTCTTTTCACTAACAACAATTAGTTCAAGAGCTTATGATATGGGGGCATTATACTTTTACACAGCAATGTATGGACTATTAATTATTGTTCCTATAATAACGATGAGAATGTTTGCAGAAGAAAGAAAAAATGGAACAGAACAATTACTTTTAACATCACCAAAAAGCATTACTCAAATAGTACTTGGCAAATTTTTTGCAGCAGTTACATTAATTGCTATAATATTAGTAATATCACTTGTGTATTATGCTATTTTAAGCTTTTTTAAAGCTCCAAACATAGTACTAGTACTTGTTATGATGTTAGGATTTTTATTAGTAGCTATGGCAGCTATTGCAATAGGTATGTTTATTTCTAGCTTAACAGAAAATCAAATTATATCAGCAGTTATTACAATAGTATTTTTTGTAGTTTCTTGGTTTCTACCAAATATTAGTGATAAATTTTCTATTATTAATTTAATGAGTAACTATCAAAAATTCCCAGCAGGACTTATATCAATGACAGAAGTTACTAATTTATTGGGATTAGCAGTAGTATTTATTTTATTTACAATAATTATTATGCAAAGAAAAAAATCAATAAAATAATAGGAAAGGAAAATGAAAAATGGGAAAGAAATTTATAGAAATTATAAAAAAGAAATGGCTAAGAAGTATAGTATTAACAATTTTATTATTTGCCATTATAATATGTGCATACTTAGGAATTAGCTATTTAGTAAAAAAAGCTAATATAACAGATTTAGACTTTACAGAAGATAAAATATATTCTATATCACAAGCTACTAAAGATAAACTTAAAGATTTAAATCAAACTGTTACAATTACAGTATATAATATGTATGAATATGTAAATGATTTTGCAAATAAGTATGCTGCACTAAATAAAAACATTAAAGTAGAAAAACTAGAAAATTTAAACTCTAAAACTGAATGGAAAACAGAATATGGCTTAGAAGATACTACTTCATTTATTGCAATACAAAGTGAAACCAAAACAAAAATATTATATGAATACAATTTATACACATATAATTATACAACAGGAAAAGAAATAGACATCACAGAAGAAGCTATGACTAATGCTATATTAGATGTTACTACAAACGTAAAACCTAAAATAAGTTTCTTAACAGGACATAATTTGTATCCTAACACATATTTTAATTATTTGGAAGAATGCTTAACTTCAGAAGCAAACGAAGTTGAATATATTGATTTATTAAAAACAGGAAGTGTACCAGAAGACTGTAAATTATTAGTATTAACAGCACTAAAAGAAGATATCACAGAAAAAGAAAAAGATGAAATTCTAAAATATATTAACAAAGGTGGAGAAATTTTACTATTATTAGATCCAAATTTAAACAAAGTAAAAACACCAAACTTCCAAAAAGTATTAGATGAATACGGAATTACTAACTCAGAAGGAATTATTATTGAAGGAAGTAGCAACAATATGATATCTGGAGCACCAAACTTTATAATTGCAAAAGTTAATAGTGATTCAGAGATTATAAAAAATGTTAATATGGAATTAAATGTATGTATGTTAAATGCAGGTAAGCTAAGTTTTGCATCAACAGAAGATTTAAAAGCAAAAAATGTTACATTACAAACAATAGCAACTGTAAGTGATAAAGCGTTTTATCGTACAGACTTAACTTCAAATAGTTTAAGTAAAATAAAAACTGATGAGGATGCAGCAAATAATATAATTGCAGCAATGCTTACAAAAACTATAGACGAAGAAAAATCATCTAAACTTATAGTATTTGCTAATACTGTTTTTGCTACAAATACACAAATACCAATAAGTTCACAATATTATATGTATGCTATTAATGCATATAACAATGAAGATATTATACTAAATTCAGTGTCATATTTAACAGGAAGAGAAGAAAACATTACAATTCGTAAAACTCCACAAGCAGTTACTACTTATGATGTTACTGCATTACAAGAAAGAATTGTTACAATAATTATATATGCTATTCCATTAGCAATTATAATTTTAGGAATTGTAATATGGCAAGTTAGAAGAAGAAAGAAATAAAATTAAAAACTCTCTCATATATATTATGAGGGAGTTTTTAATTATGAAAAATACATTAAAAATAGTTTTTGTAATAATAGGAAGTATAATTGGTGCAGGGTTTGCATCAGGACAAGAAATTTACTTGTTTTTTAATAGTTATGGAACAACAGGTATTATAGGTATGATAGTATCGTGCCTATTAACAGGAGTAATTATTTATAAAGTTATTTCTATTGTAGAAAATAAATCTGTACACACATATTCTGAATTTTTAGCGGTATTAAATCCAAATAAAAAAATAAATAAAATTATAAAAATAATAATACAATGCTTTTTGTTAATTTCGTTTTATATTATGATAGCCGGATTTTGTGCATATTTCAAACAAGAATTTGGAGTTTCAATATATATAACGGCAATAATTATAGCAGTGCTTTGCTACATTACATTTATAAATGACACAAAAGGAATTGTTTCAATAAATGCTATTCTTATTCCATTTTTAGCAGTATTTATAGTATATTTGGGAATAAAAAACATACCATTTACAGTTAAATACTTTGAAAATAATACAATTACATATAATTTTGGTTGGCTATTTAGTAGTATTTTATATGCAAGTTATAACAGTATTTTATTAATTCCAATTTTAATAGATATGCCAAACCATATGAACATAAAAAATAAAATTAAACAATCTAGTATATTATGTAGTGTTATATTATCTACACTTGGAATTTGCTTATTTTTATTGCTTTTAAGAGGAAGCGGATATGTTCAAAATATTGAATTACCAATGATACTAATTACAAAAGAGTTTGGAAATATGTATCCTATAATTTATGGAATAGTTATACTTATTGCTATATTTACTTCAGCAATAGCATCAGGGTATGGATTTTTAAAAAATGTAACTCAAGAGAAATACAAAAAAACTATGTTCTTAATTTGCTTTTCATCTATATTAATTGCACCATTAGGATTTTCTAAATTAGTTAACTTATTGTACCCTATTTTTGGAATATTAGGACTTGCGCAAATTTATAGTATTCTTAAAGTAAAATAATTTTACAATGTTTTTTAAACTTAAAATACTTGTATTTTAGCTAAAAGTATTATATATTAAATACAAATTAAAAAAGATTTGTAACTAAAAAAGGAATGCGATTAAATATGAAAAAAGTAATAGAATTTAAGCAGAACAAAAAAATAAATAAAAAAAAGATTGGTGTAATAATTGCAATAAGTATACTTGCAATATTACTTGTGGTTACTATTATTTTATATAATGGAAATAAAAACTTTAGAAATTTTATGGATAAATATATTTTTCGCAAAAATGTCACAGAAGAAAATATACCTATGATTGAAATAGATTATGATTCTAATATAAACATTATTCCATATAATAAATATATTTGCATACTAGCTGAAAACACATTATCTCAATACAACTCATCAGGAAAAAAGGAAAAAGAAGTTAAAATAGAAATTAACAATCCAATTTATGATACTGAAAATAAATATCTAGTTATTGGTGAAAAAGATAATCAAAAGTTATATTTAATATCTGAAGATCATATAATTTGGGAAAAAAGTATAGACGGAAATTTAAGTAGAGTAACTGTTAATAAAAACGGATATGTATGCGCAATAGTAACAGGAACAACACATAAATCAGTTATTATTACATATGATGAAAAAGGTAATGAATTATTTAAAAATTATTTATCAAATACAATAGCAATAGATGCTTGCATTTCGCCAGATAACAGCAATTTAGCTTATGCAGAAATCAATTATTCAGGAACTGCAATACAGTCTAATATAAAAATAATGTCAATTAAAGAAGCTACAAAAACAGATGTGGAACCAAAATATATTTATAATGCATTAAAAAATCAATTGGTTTTAAAAATAAAATATCAAAATAAAGACAACTTAATTTGTATGTATGATGATAGTATTTATAAAATAAATAATGGACAGAGCTATGAAATATTAAGTTTAAATGAAGAAATTAATAAAATTACATTTGCAGACATAGAATTAAATGATTACATATTTCGTACATATGAAAAATCTACAGGAATTTTTAGTGCAGATACAGTAGTTGAACTAAAAAACATTAGTAATGATAAAGAAACAGTATACACTGTTGAAGAAGTAGTAAAAAGTGTAGATTGCAGTAATAACATAATGGCTTTTAACTTAGGAAATGAAGTTGATTTTGTTAATACAAGCGGATGGCTAGTAAAAAGATATTATTCATCACAAGTAATAAAAAACATTGTACTTGGAGATGGAGTTGCTGGTATAGTATATAGAGACAAAATAGAATTAATTAATTTATAGAAAGAGGGATTTATATGAGTATAATAATTGATTTAGTAATAGTTGCAATTATTGCATTATGTATTTTATTAGGATATCGTAAAGGATTAACAGGATCATTACTAAAAATAGTATCATTTGTATTAGCATTAATAATAGCATTTATTTTATTTAAACCAGTTTCAAACTTTGTAATTGATAATACTAATTGGGATGAAAACCTAGAGCAAGCTATAAGACAGAGTATTTTAGAACAAGAAGAAACACCTAAAGAGGATAAAGAACAAACAAAACAAAGTATGCCAGATGTAATGATGAACTACATAAATGAAGCAGTAGAAAATGCAGGAAACGAAGCAAAAAATGCCATTATAGATGCTACTGCAAGAGACATATCTGTTACTATTATAAATGTAGCAGTAGCAATAGTATTATTTATAATTAGTAAAATAATTTTATTATTCATAAAAGGACTAGCAAACTTATTAACAAAATTACCTGTAATAAAACAATTTGATAAATTAGGAGGAATATTATTTGGACTATTACAATCACTAATAATTATATATATAATATTTGCAATAATTTCATTATTTAGCCCAATGATGGACGGAACTGGCATAATAGAAGGTATAAAGAAATCATTCATAGGAAGTATGATGTATGATAACAATTTACTACTAAAAATAATATTTTAAATTAATGTAAAAATCTTGTCATTTGACAAGATTTTTGTTATACTAATACTCATAATAAATAAGAAAACAGGTGAAAAAATTGAAGGAAAAAGAAAAAAAGAAAAAAAGAAAAATAGGTAGAAAAATACTATTAGTACTAGTTTTAATGCTATTAATAGTAGTGGGAATATTTGCATATAAAGTACATAAAAATGGAGGAGGACTTAAAGGAATTTTAGCAACAGCTATTGGGCATAACGAAGAAACTTTAAAAAGTTTACCTAAAATTTATTGTGTATTATTAGGACAAAGCCAAAACTTAACAGATACAATAATGGTAGCAGAATATGATCCTCAAAAACAGCAAGCATCTATTTTATCAATACCAAGAGACACATTTATTGGGTATGACATAAACAAAGCAACTGCCTGGGACAAGATAAATGCAGTATATCAAACAGGTGCAGAAAATGTTTTAAAAGAAATAAACGAATTAACCGGATTAGATATAAAATACTATATAAAAGTTGATACAGCAGCATTCAAAGCATTAGTAGACGCAATAGGTGGAGTAACATTTAATGTGCCTATTGATATGAAATATGATTCTAGCAAACAAAACTTACATATAAATTTAAAAGCAGGAGTTCAAGTATTAGATGGAGATAAAGCTGAACAATTAGTTAGATTTAGACACAACAATGATGGTTCAACATATTCATACGAATATGGAATGGAGGATCTTGGAAGAACAAGAACACAAAGAGAATTCTTAAAAGCTGTAGCAAAACAAACATTAAAAGTAGAAAATATTTTAAAAATAAATGAATTTATAAGTATTGCTGAGCAATATGTTGAAACTAATATGAGCTTTGACACAATTAAAGACTATGTTCCATACATAGTAGAATTTAACACAGATCATTTAAGAACAGAATATTTACCAGGAGAATCAGTTTATGCTAATGATGTGTGGGTATACGAGGCTTATTCAAATGAAACAAAAAAATTAATTGATGAAATCTTTTTAAATCCAGAACTACAAGACAAAGAAATAGACACAAGTGGTATAGACACTACAGGAATAGACAAAGCTTCAATAAAAATAGAAGTTTTAAATGGAAGTGGAAGCGAAATTAGACTAGAAAGAATAAAAAATAGATTAGAAAAAGCAGGATATACTAATGTTACAACATCTACAACATCAAATGTAGGGGAAAGTCTAATTATTAATAGAGGAAATGTTGAAAATGCAGTTAACGAAGAATTGAAGCTATTAATAGAAACACAAAACATATCAACAGGGGAAGAAGCAGATACAAACATTACTATCATTTTAGGAACAGAATAAAAATAAAAGGGGCACTAAAAACAATTTAGTGTCCTTTTATTTATTGGATGGAAGAACATATAAATCACTTAGTTGTGAAAACCTAAAATTCTTACCCTTACTCTTTTTATTATAAGTTTTTTTCTTATTAGACTTACCTTTGCCATTTTTACTTTTTTTAGAAGGTTTTAATAATAAAAACAACAAATATAAAGTAACAAAAATTAATAAAATTCGGAATAAAATTGGTAAAAAGCTAGAAGAAACAACTTCAGTTTCTGCAATTAAATCAGAAGAATAAGTTTGCCCATCAAAAGTATAAGTTAGCTTTCCTACAACACTATTAACAGCAATAGGAGCCCTTAAATTTTTATCTAAAGTAATTTCAGGTTCTAAATTATCTAAATCAGAAGCATTATTTGCAAAAATTGAAATTTTATCTTTTACAAGTAAATTTAAATCTTTAGTATCAGAATTTCCACCCCAAACAGAAATCTGCTTTAATATACTATTAGCCTCATGTAAAGTGTGATAATTATCAAAACCGTAATTAAATAAATTTATACAATCTAAATATCTTTGACTTAAACCAGACTTAGTAAGTTCTCCACCAAGAACAACTACTATTAATTCAATACCATCTTTTTCAGCAGCAGCAATAATGCAAGAACCAGCATCAGTAGTATAACCTGTTTTTATTCCTATAGCCTGAGGATAATAATAATTATCTTTAGCAGTGCTATTATTTTCAATTAATAAATCATTTGTAGTATTAAAAATACGATCAGTTTTACTATACTTATTTGTTACAGGCAAAGAACAACTTGTTTTTTTAACAATCTGTCTAATAGTGTTATTTTGCATAGCATATTTACCCATTAAAGCTAAATCATAAGCAGTAGAAGTATGATCCTTACTATGAATTCCATTAGGATTAACAAAATGTGTATTCAAACAACCTATTTCTTTGGCCTTTTGATTCATTAAATTAGCAAACTCTTCCACACTACCAGAAATATGTTCAGCTAAAACAAATGCAGCATCATTAGCAGAAGGAATTAAAAGAACATTCAATAATTGTTCAATAGTAAGTTCTTCGCCCTCCTTTAAACTAGCGTGAGAATAACTAACAGGAACTGAATAAATGGCATTATGACTAACAGTAGCAACATCAGTAAGATTGCAATTTTCAACAGTTAAAATGGCAGTCATAATTTTAGTAGTACTTGCAGGATACCTTACTTCATTAGAATTTTTTTCGTACAAAATCTTACCAGTTTCTGCCTCCATTAAAATACAAGCAGGCGAATAAGTATCTAAAACTACACTATCTGCAAAAGAAGGAGACGTAAAAATGATAAATTGTAGTAAAAATATAAAAATAAATAAAATCAGTTTAAATTTTCTCATGAAATTACTCCTATAATGTTAATTATATTAAGTTTCAAATATAAATATATATTAAAACAGCTAAAAATTCAAGAGGTATTGAAAATTAGGTTAATTATATGGAAAGGAAAATAAAAATAATGGAAAAATTAAATTTTAAACAAAAAATAATAATAGGAATTTTAATTGCTATACTAGTAATAGGAATTGGAATTTATGGATTTGTAACTATGCAAAATGAAGAAAATAGCATAGACATAAATGATATGATAGAAACAGAAAATATTGAGCAAAACAATAGTGAACAAGAAGAAAAAATAGTAGTGCACATTACAGGAGAAGTAAATAAAGCAGGAGTAGTTATATTACTAAAAGGAGCACGAATAGCAGATGCTATTGAAGCGGCAGGAGGAATAACAAAAGAAGCTGACTTAGAACAAATAAATTTGGCATATGTACTAGAAGATGGGCAAAAAATATACATTCCAAACAAAAAAGATAAAGAAGCAAATAGTGAAAAAGTGTATATAACAAGTGAAAGTGGTAATAATGTTATTATGAAAGACACAATAACAAGCAAAGGAGAGAATAAAAAAGTGAATATAAACCAAGCAACACAAAGTGAATTAGAAACATTGCCAGGAATTGGCCCATCAATAGCAAGCAAAATTATAGAATATAGACAACAAAATGGAAAATTTAATACTATAGAAGACCTGAAAAATGTAAAAGGAATAGGAGATGCAAAATTTGAAAATGTAAAAAAATATATTGTTGTAAAATAGAAAAAAGCTTAAAGCATATGGAATAGCAGCTACATAAAGGTAATTTATAAAAATTAAATAGAAAAACTAATCTTTATTAAAAGGAAATATCTAAATAAAGTAATAAATTAAATAAAGAAGAATATAATAAAAAAGAAGCAAAGATATTTCCTTTACAAAGATACAAGACTAGCTAAAAAACTTCATTGGGGAATTACATTAGGAAAAAATAGATGGTTAATTAAAAAAGTAAGTATAATTTATAAGAAAATCTGTGTAGTACCAAGGTTTTTTAATAAAATGTATTGACAATAAAAGCAAAACGCAGTATACTAATAAAGTACAAAAACAAACACATCGCGGGGTGGAGCAGTTGGCAGCTCGTCGGGCTCATAACCCGAAGGTCGATAGTTCAAGTCTATCCCCCGCAACCAAGAAAAATCAAGGGTTCTAGCAATTAGCTAGAACCTAATTTTTATGTTTTGACGTAATTTTGACGTAATTGACGTAAAAAATTAAAACAAGTTTTGTAAAATTTCACTTGCCTTTTTATCTTCTTCTGGTATTTGGTCTAAGTAATAATTTGTTGCTGTAGATGGTAAATGCCCTAATCTTTTTGCAACTGATACTACATCTAATCCTTGATTTACTAAGATACTTTCATTTAATGCTCTTAAATCTTTTAAATTTATTCTTCTTAGGTTATTATCACTTAAAAATTGTTTAAAATTTTCTGAGTATGTATCTGGGTGCATATTAAATAAATTTGTATCCTGTTTAGGTTTTCCTAAATAATTATAATAGTCTTTAACTTTATCAATATAAGAGTCTGGAACATAAAACAATCTAGCTTTTTCGTTTTTTATATCTTTAAGAGTTATTCCACCTTTAGTGGCAACCTTATTTTTATTAAAATCTATTGTTTTTCTTTCAAAGTTTATATCTTTGAAGGTTAATCCTAAAACTTCTCCACGCCTTGCTCCAGTATAAAATGAAGTATATATTGCTATTTGTAATTCTTTATCTTCTAATTTTTCTAATGCATCTATAAATAATCTAACTTCATCATAACTGTATAAAATAACTTTCTTTTTAGGTTTTTCTAAATTTTTAGGAATACTTACTTTATCAGCTACATTAATCTGTAGATAATCCCATTCTACAGCTTTATTTAAAATTGATGAAATTAGCTTTATATAGTTTTTTGCTGTCTTAGATGATAAATTATATTCTTTAACTAATTTATTAGCAAATTCTTGAACGTGAAGCCTTTTAATACTAGTCAATTTCATTCTTCCAAAATCTTCTAATATATATTTATTTAATCTGTTCTTATAATCATTTAAAGTAGTAGGAGAAAGATTATCGGTAGCATATTTATCTATAAATAATTGTGCAAACTCTACAAATGTTATATTACTTTGCTTTAAATAAGTTCCTTTTTCTACTTCTGTAACAAACAGTGCTAATAATTTACTTGCTTCTATATCATTTTTGGCTTTAACTGTTTGCGAATATCGTTCTCCTTCACACATATATTCTAAGTAATATTTTCCATTACTTCTTTTCCTCATTGTTCCTGCCATCACTTCATCTCCATTTTTCCAATATATTTGCCTAGTATCTTAATCTCCGTATCCTTATTATATACTTGTGTTGTAAAACTAGGGTCAGAACTCATTGGTTCCAATACAACTAAGTCACCTTGTTTGCTAAACTTTTTTAAAGTAGCATCATAGCCATTTACTAAAACAACTGCTACTTCTCCATTTTCTACAGTATCTTGTTTTCTAATTAATGCAAATGCTCCGTTTTTAATAAGTTGGTTCATACTCTCTCCATTTACACGCAAGAAAAAGCATTCCTCTGGGTCAACAATGTTCATAAGTTCTGGGTCAATAGGTATTCTTCCTTCAATACATTCTTCTGCCCAGTTAGGTTGTCCTGCACTAATGCGACCGATACACTGGTGTCATAAAATATAATGGTTCTTCATATTTAGGGGCATCTTCATTCAATTTAAATTCTTGTTCATTATCTAACATTTTTAATAAATCTTCTATATGAATATTCATTGCCTTGGCTACAAATTTAACAGTATCAAGGGTAGGAGCAATAGGTTTTCCAGTTCTTGGGTCAATATTTTTTTCAAGTGCTGCAATATAGGTATGACTTAAACCACACTTTTTTGCAAAATCTCTTTGAGATATTTTGGGATTAAAAGAATTTCTATAATTTAAAATAATATCTCCTAATAACATTTTATAAAACCTCCAAAGTATTGATATAGTTATATTGTACAACATATTAAACAAAAATGCAAAAAAAACTTAAAAAACTTTGCACAACATACTTGACAATATAAAAACATAGTGATAATATATGTACAACAAGTTGAACAGAAAGGAGAAAAAAATGCAAAATAGAGTAAAAGAAGTTAGAGAAAATAAAGAAATGTCGCAAGAAGAGTTATCTCAAAAATCTACTGTATCAAGGACTATTATATCAGAACTTGAAAATGGTAAAACAGAGGTGATAACAAATGTTACAATGGAGAAATTAGCAAATGCACTAGGAGAAAAAGTAACAAATATTTTTTTTATAGAATAAGTACAACATGATAAACAAAGAGGACGGGAGGAGAGTATGGAACAAAGACTATTAACAATGGAAGAAACAAAACAGTATTTCCAAGTAAAAGATACTAGAACAATAAAAAAGTTCATAAAACAAGGACTTAAATACATTCCAATTGGAAATAAAGATTATCGTTTTGAAAAAGAAGACTTAGAAGAATTTAAAGAACATCTAAAAGAACTAGCACAGCAAGAAATAATGCAGATATATCCAATAAAAAGGAAAACAAAATGTAAGACATTAGATATTGATTTTCAAAAGAAAAAAATCAATTTAGAACTAAACAAAGTAGTTTAGAAAGGAGGAACACAAATGAGTAAAGAGCAAAAATTTTATTATAAAGTAGGACAAGTAGTAACTAAAGGAATAGGGTTAATACTATTCTCAGCAACGTGGGCAGGCATATTTATAGCGTTTTTAGAAAAATAGGAAGGAGGGAAAAATATGGTATTTTCAGGTTTATTAAATTTATCTTTAAGTTTAATAGCATTAATTCTTGTTATTACAACATTAAAAAGGACAAGCAATATAATTGATAGATTACACATAGAAAACATAGAACTAAAAGAAGTTAAAGACAATGCAGAGCAAAGAGAGACATATTTTGCAAGAAAGATTAAAGCTATTGAAGATATTATTATTGAAGCAGAAAGAAAGAATGAGTTTGCAGTTATTGCATTGCAAAATATTAAAAAAGAACTTGTAAGAAAGGAAAAATGATGGAAGAAGTATGGAAAGACATTAAAGGTTATGAAGGATTATATCAGGTGAGTAATTTGGGAAGAATAAAAAGCATTCCAAGACATGGAACAAGAAAAAATATACACATTATTTCTCAAAGGCATAATAAATGTGGATATAAGATTGTAAATTTGTATAAGAATGCAAAAGGAAAAGCTAAAACTGTACACAGGATAGTTGCTGAAACATTTATAGAAAATCCACTAAGCAAAGAAGATATAAATCATATTGATGGTAATAAAGAAAACAATAATGTTACAAATTTAGAATGGACTAGCCATAAAGAAAATATGAGACATGCTAGAAAAAACAATTTAATAAAAATTTCAAACAAAGTAATTGAGCAGGGCAGAAAAATAGGAAAAACAAGAGCGAAGAAAGTTGCTCAAATTAATAATTGTAATAGAACAATTAAAGAATGGAACAGTATAACAGAAGCTAATAGAGCCACAGGAATTTCAATATCAAATATATCATTATGTTGTACAGGAAAAAAAGAGCAAGCAGGAGGCTATAAATGGAAATTTATAAAATAAAAGAAGTTATTTCAGACCGCAAAATCAATAATAACTTCTAAAAATAAATTACATAAATTCACTTTTATTAATTTTAGCAAAATTTAATAGAAGTGTCAAGGGGTGGAATTATGATAACAGATTATAACGTAACAGACTATTACAACGAAGATTATTATAACGATTATTATAGACAGTCAACAGACTGGGACAAGTATTATAACGGTCTAGCTGAAAGGGCAGACCAAGAATATGAAGATATGGAGGAAAATTAAAATGATTAAAAAACCAGCAGAAATGATAAATGAAGTAAATAAATTTAGAGTATTAATAGCAGGATACCCAGGAATAGGAAAGACAACATTAGGGTTATCAGCACCAAAGCCATTGTTAGTTGACGTAGATTTTGGAATTAATAGAACAATGGCTAGTGTAAGAAAAGATTACATACAACCAGAAAGTTATGAAGAATTACTAAATGACTTAAAAGGAGATTTAAACGACTACGAAACAATAGTCATTGATACAGGTGGAAAATTACTTGATTTAATGAAAGCTTATGTAATTAAGAATGATATTAAGAACGCTAAAAAAGATGGTTCTTTAAGTTTACAAGGATATGGAGCAGTAGCAAGAGAATTTACAGCATTTATGAATTATATATATTACGAATTAAGGAAACATTGTGTAATTATATTCCACGCAGTAGAAGAAAAGCAAGATGAAGATACAAAATTAAGAATTTTAGTTGAAGGTAGTACAAAAAATACAGTATGGCAAAATATTGAATTAGGTGGATTCATTGAAATGAGAGGAGATAAAAAAACAATAGGATTTAGTAATTGCGAAAGATATTTTGCAAAGTCAAGCTTTGGAATTAAAGGAAGTTACACAATACCAGAATTAGACGGAAATACGCCAAACGATTTTTTAACAAAGTTATTTGAAAAAGCAAATTCTAATATTCAAGAAGAAAGCAAGATATTTGAAGAAGAAAGAAAACAATGTGCAGAATTAGTGCAAAAATATACTGATATTATATCAGAAATGACATCAGAAAATGTAAACGAAGTAATGGATTTAATTAAAGGAATAGATAATCACATATTAACGAGTGAAAAAGAAATAAAAGACCATTTTGCAAAAAAAATAAATGAATTAAATCTAGTTTGGAATAAGGACAAGCAACAATATGAAGTAAAGCAGGAGGAATAAGTATGGCTAAGTATTATATAACTCCAACATTACTAAACAGTTGGCAATACAATATCAAAAATGGAACATTAGAAGACTTTATAAAAGTACTAAACAAAGAAGAATTTGTGCCAAGCGAAAGTATCTTAAAAGGATTTGCTTATGAAAAATATATGCAAGAAAACTACGAAGAAACATTAAATGGAGCATATCAAGTGAAAGTAAGCAAAGAGTATGGAGATTATCTATTATACGGAATTATAGACTGTTTGAAATGTGGAATTATCTATGACTATAAATATACACAGAATTATGAGGTGGGTAAATTCTTCAATAACCATCAAACACTTATGTACTTAGAAATGGTTCCAGAAGCAAGTAAAATGGTGTACTTAATAACAAATAAATTTGATGAAGAACCACGGAGACATATTTAGAGAAGAATATACAAAAGATTTATTTCCAGAAACAATAGATAGTATATTACATAAATTTGAAGCTTGGCTAAAACAATATAACTTATTTGATTTATATGCAGAAAAATGGAAATGTAAATATTAAAGAAAGGAATGATGACTTATCAATAAAGTAATTTTAATGGGAAGATTAACAAAAGACCCAGATATAAGATACACACAAAGTACAAATACAATGGTAGCAAGTTTTACATTAGCAGTAAATAGAAGATTTGCAAAAGAAGGAGAGCAACAAGCAGATTTTATAAATATAGTAGCTTGGAGTAAAACAGCAGAGTTTGTAAGCAAATACTTTAAGAAAGGACAACAAGTAGCTGTAATAGGAAGATTACAAACAAGAAGTTATGAAGATAATAATGGAACAAAACATTACGTTACAGAAATAGTCTCAGAAGAAGTTTATTTTGCAGATAGTAAGAAGGAAGATAATACACAAGAGCAAGAACAGTTTGAAATTACATCTTCATCAGACCTTCCTTTCTGAAAGGAGCAATAATGGAAGAAGTATGGAAAGATATACAGGGTTATAAAGGAAGCAAATTAATAGGGAAGAACACAGGGTATTTATCAACATTAATAAAACAAAATATTTTTGAAAATGAAAAATATATATGGGAAACATTTTAGGAGCTGCTTATGATAGGAAATCCATTAAAAATAATTCAATGGCTATATAGTCAAGGAAAAGACAAACTTTTTGAAATAAAGGAATATAAACCAAGAAGAAGTAAAAGCCAAAATGCTTATATGTGGGAGATAATCAGTAAGATAGCAGATATACAAAGATTATCAAAAGAAGATGTTTATTTGCAAATGCTTAAAGATTATGGACAGAGTGAAATCATATCAATGTTATCAAGTATTAATCCTAAAGGCTATTTAAAATACTACGAAGAGATAGGAAATGGACAAGTAAATGGTAAAGATTTTACACATTATAAAGTATATAAAGGCAGTAGCGAGTACGATAGTAAAGAGATGAGTATTTTAATTGATGGAGTAATACAAGAGGCTAAACAATTAGATATTGAAACATTAACCCCACAGCAAATAGCAGAAATGAGGATAATATGAAATCTAAACGAACTAAAGCTTGTGAAATATCTCAAAAGGTAAAAGAAAGAGTCTGGAACAGAGACTATAGACGTTGTATTTGGTGCGGTATAGACGTTCCAAAAGGTTGTGCTAATGCACATTTTATAAAAAGAAGCCAACGGTGGTTTAGGCATAGAAGAAAACATAGTTACGTTGTGTTATAAATGCCACTACGAGGAAGATTTTGGACAAAACACTAAATTATATGAACAACATATAGAAAACTATTTAAAAGGCATTTATGGAGCAAATTGGGACAAGTTTAAATTAGTTTATAAAAAATATTAGGAGGAAAAGAAAATGATAATTTTAATTTATATTATTTTTATAATAATTGGAATAGTAGTAACAGTTAAAGATGAATGGGAAGAAGTTTCACCAATATATTGGTTTTGTGCAGTAGCTGTAACAATAATTACACTAATAATTTTTATGTTTGGTTATCCATATAAAGTTACAGAAAAATTAACAATGTATGAAGAAGAAAACACTAAAATTGAAGAAAAAGTTAAATCAACTGTACAAGGATATATGAATTATGAATCGGAAACATATAGTAATTTAATAAAAGATGCCGAACTAGAGACATTACTTATTAAATATCCTGAACTTAATTCAAATGAATTAGTTAAAAGTCAAATTGAACTCTATAAAGAAAATACTAAAAAAATTAAAGAATTAAAAGAACAAGAAATTACAAAATCAGTTTGGGACTGGTGGTTGAAATTTAACATAGGTAGTTAAATAAAATAGTAATAGAAGATTTAAACAACAAGGGCTAGGCAAAAACTTAGCCCTTATATTATACGAAAGGAGAAACAGAGTGGCAAGAAAGAGAATGATAGACCCAAGTTTTTGGACAGACGAAAAGTTAGGAGAATGTTCAATACAAGAGAGATTATTGTTTATGGGTTTAATAAGTAATGCAGATGATGAAGGATATGGCAGAGCGAATCCGAAGTTATTAAAGTCTTTGATATTTCCATATGACGACTTACGAGCTTCCGATTTAGAAAAATGGCTTTCCCACTTAGGCGGATTAAATATAGTAGTTTTGTATAAATATGAAGAACAGACCTACTACTATCTCCCTAATTTCTTAAAACATCAAACTATTAACAAACCTACAGAAACTAGTTTTCCAAAAATAAATATTGAACGGTGTAGTAGTACTACGGTAGTGGTACGGTAGCACTACCTCCTAAAAGAAAAGAAGATAATAGAAAAGAAATAGAAGAGAAAAGAAATAGAATAAAAGATATATACAATTCCATCTGTACAAATTTGCCACAAATTCAAAAGCTTACAGAAAAACGAGAAAAAGCTATTGATAAATTTGTTAAAGAATTTACAGAAGAACAATTTGAACAGATATGTCAAATAGCAAATTCTAGCGATTTTCTTACAGGACAAAACGATAGAAAATGGAAAGCTGATTTTGACTTTCTTATGAGAGTAGATAAGGCTATAAATGTACTTGAAGGTAAATATAACAATAGTGAAAAAGGTGGAATAAACGACTTTAAAGAATTATGGGAGGAGGCAAGAAAAAAAGATGAACAGTCAGGAAACGACACAAGTAATAACACTTTTGGCTGGTAATTATGACAGTATAGCAAAAAAAGACAAAACACAAAAACAATTAATAATAAATACGTGGCAAGAGTGTTTAGGCGATTTAGATTACAAAATAGTTTTACAGGCAGTTAAGAAATCTATTATTGAAAGCCCATACCCACCAACAATACACGACATAAGAAAAAATGCAATAGGAATGATAAATCCATCTATGCAAAAAACAGCATTAGAATTATGGGACGAATGTTACAAGATGATTTGTAATGGAAATTATATGACTCAAGAAGAATTTGATAAACATAGTGAAATCTGCAAAAAATTTCTTGGAAGTACAAGCCAATTAAAAGCCTATGCATCAAATGCAGATTTCAATATGGACGTAGTAAGAAGTAATTTTTTTAAGCAATATGAGATGTTAGCTAAAAGAGAAGAAGAACAAAAATTATTGCCTAAAAAAATGCAAGATTTTATCGGACAACTAGCAGATAGAATGAGCGTAAAACAGATTGGAGAATAATATGAGTAATAAAAAGGCGAAAGAAAAGTTAATAAAACTTTACGGTGCAGAATGTTTTATAGAAAAGCTAAAACTTAGAAAAGACACAGAACCACGAAGGTACACTAGCAAAGGTCAATATAAACGTATGAAACAGCTAACATATCATCACATAAAAGAGAAAAGAAATGGCGGAACAGCAACTATAGAAAACGGTGCTTTATTATCTACAGAAAATCACGAATGGTTTAATAAGCAATCTAGCGAAGCACAAAGGCAAATGAATAAGTTGTTTCAACAATACAAAAACAGTGTTGATTGTAAATTTGAGCTTACAGACGATTTAAAGACAAGTTTTACAGTAGCAACAGCAGTTATAGTACCTGCTGAATTAGAGAAAAGACATTACAACAGAGCTAGAGTAAAGAGAGAGTGGCAAAAAGAAATTGAAGAAGAAAGGTAGTGATACAAATGAATATAATAACATTTAGAACAAGACATCAAAGTTATAAAGATATGTTAGAGCATTTAAGTGAAAGACATAAACAAATATTAGAAATATTAAAAAATAAAGAAATGACAACAAGAGAAGTAGCGCAAGAATTATATAAGAGACATTATACCAATACAGCAGATGTAAATAATGCAAGACCAAGAATTACAGAGTTAGAAAGTTTAGGATTTGTAACAACAGATAAAGCGAAGAAATGTAGTGTTACAAATAAAGAAGTAGCAGTTTATAGAGAGACAACAGAAGCAGAAAAGTGGGCTATGGCAAATGAAAGCCATATACCAGGATATTAGGAGGAAGTTATGATAATAGTAAGTCAAGATAAAACAAGTTTAGTAAATTATGACAATATAAGTTGCATAGAAATATATCCACCATCAGATGATACACAAAATTATGAAATTAATGCAGAGAAAGTAAACGGGGAATTAATTGAATTAGGTATTTATGAAACAGAAGAAAGAGTAAAAGAAGTATTACAAGAAATAACAAATACATATGTGCGAGAATGCAAAACTTATCAAATGCCAGAGGACTAGCCTATGAAACAAATAAAAAAAGATACAGTTTGCTATTACTGTTATGGTTGTAATAAATTAGAGCAAGAAACATTTGAAGGAGTAAGAAATTGCAAAAACTTTATATCAGCTATTGAAAATTGGCAAGGAAAATTAAGAGAGGAGCTAAAGAAAAAATGAATAAGTATAGAAATAAAAAAGTAATAGTTGATGGAATAAAATTTGATAGCATTAAAGAAAAAAATAGATATATAGAACTTAAATTACTAGAAAAAGCAGGGAAAATTAAGAATCTACAATTACAACCTAAATTCTTGTTACAAGAAAGTTTTAAAAAAAATGGTAAAATATATAGAAAAATAGAATACATAGCAGATTTTATGTATACAGAAAATGATAAAACAATTGTAGAAGATATAAAAGGAATGGAAACAAAAGAATTTAAAATAAAAAGAAAATTATTTGAATATAAATATCCTGATTTAGAATTGAAATTAATAAAATAAAGGAGGAAATATGGAAGAAGATATAAAGAACTTAAGTGAAATAATAGAATTATGCGAAGAAGAAATAAATAATAATGATGAAAATGTATCAGCAGTATTAGATTTAACAGACTTATTATCATTAAGGAGATTAATAAAGACATACAAAGATTTAAAAGAAATAGAAAAAAATCATAAAAAAGAAAATGGAGAATTAAGAGAAAGAGTTAAGCACTTAGAAGAAGAAAACGAAAGATTAAAAGGTAAAATTGATGTTTGTAATTGGCAAGAAAAATCTTGTAGAGATATTATTGATGAAAAATATATACCTGTTTCTTTGGTAAAAGAAAAGATAACGGAATATAAAGAAAGAAAAATGAATTGTAATGATAAAGAAACTGAAATAATATCAGATATAAAGATACAAGCTTATGAAGAATTATTAGAAAAGAGGAAATAGAAATGAAAGTATTGGTGGCTTGTGAAGAAAGTCAAGCAGTAACAATAGAATTAAGAAAATTAGGGCATGAAGCATATAGTTGTGATGTAATTAATTGCAGTGGGAATAGACCAGAGTGGCACATAAAACAAGATGTTATACCGTTACTTAATGGAAGATGTACTTTTAAAACTTGTGATGGTATATCACACACAATAAACGATAAGTGGGATATGATTATAGCTTTTCCTCCTTGTACACATCTTTGTAACTCTGGTCAAAGATGGTTTGCAGAAAGAAAAAAACCAATTAAATTGCAAAGAGAAGCTATTGCATTTTTCTATAAATTTGTAATGGCAGATTGTGAAAAAATTGCAATAGAGAATCCAATAGGAATAATGTCATCTTGTTATAGAAAGCCAAATCAAATTATAAATCCATATGAATTTGGAGAAAAAGAATGTAAAAATACTTGCTTATGGTTGAAAGGACTTCCAAATTTAAAGCCAACAAAAATTGTTCCAAAAGAACAAAGGACTCAAAATTTGTGGAAAGCAAAATTTAATGGAAAATCATATTCCTGGAATAATCCTATTGTTGGAAAATTAAGAAGTAAGACATTTCTAGGAATAGCAAAAGCAATGGCAGAACAATGGACAAGTTAGGAGGACTAGACAATGAATGAAAAAGAAATAAAATATTTGAAACAAATAATGTCTCAATCAGCTAAATATTGTGGTGAAATATCAAATTATAGGGAAAAGGAGTTTGAAAAATGTTTAAAGAAGAAAAACAAGAAATACAAATGAGTAAAGAATTGGTTGAATTAAATTCTATTGAAATCATTAAAAATATGCTTATAGATTATGATAAAAATTTTGAGTATTATGGAAATTTTCCATCTTTAAATTTAGAAAGAAAAAAGGCAATAGAAACAGTTTTAAATCTATTAGAAAAGAAAGATGAAGAAATAGATAAAATGGCAGAACAACTTGCAGGGTTAACCATATTTGATATAGATAAAGATGAACCACTTATTTTGGGAGATAAAGAAGAAATAAAACAATATTTTGAAAGGAAAGTAGAAAATGGAAATTGAAGTTGGAGAATATGTGAGAACTAATGAAGGAATTATTGACCAAGTTATAATTGATTATAATGGAAAATGCAATAATTCAAATTGTAATGGTAAACATGTTAGCTGTAAGATTAATTACTATGATGAAGATGATATAGCAAAGCACAGTAAAAACATAATAGATTTAATAGAAGAACGGAGATATAGTTGCTGATAAATATAATCATAGATATGAAGTTTGTTTTATTGAAGACAATAAAATATATTGCAATGATTATAATTTTGATGACAGCTTAATGGTATTTAACAAAGATGAAATAACATCAATAGTAACAAAAGAGCAAATGGCAAGTATTGAATATAAATTAGAGGAGGACAAGTAGTATGAGAAAACAAATATTAGATTATTGTTTAGAGTTGGAAAATGTAAAAGAAAACGAAATACCAGAAAAAGATAATGAAAAAATAATTAAATTTAATAATAGTTTAGCTGATAAATATGGATTATATGAAGTTAATGTATTAGAAAACGACAATTTATATTTTCAAGGCAAAATATATTCAAATACAAAATCTGAAAACAATGCAAAGTTAAAATTATTAATTGGAGAATTGAATGAATTTTATAAAAAATATGGACTAAAAAAAGTAATTAAATCTATGATAGCTTATGGTCATACAATTTAGTAGAGAAAGTAGAGGACAAGTAGTATGTTAAAAAGAGATATAAAATTAAATGATACTTTATATTGGAATACAACTGGAGCATATAATTCAAAAATATCTTTAAAATGTAAAGTAATTGACATAGGGAAAATGTGGATATGGGTACATGTAATAGGTTGTTTAGCTTATAACAATCTTTTAGCAGAAAATCTAAGCAAAGAGCCTTTGTATAAAGTAACAAATAATTTATTAGAGAAAGGAGCAGAAGATGAGTAAAACAATAAAAATAATTGATTTATTAAATAAAATAGCAAATGGAGAGATAAAAGAAAAAGAAATCAAATTAAGATTTGGAGCAGGTTATTATACTTTATACGTAGATGAAGATAAAATAATAAATAATGCAAATGGTACAGGATTATACATATTAAAATGCTTAAATGAAGAATTTGAGATATTAAATTGTGAAGATGAAATAGATATAGATAGCATAGAAGAATTTGAAATAGATAAAAATAATTTCATACAGACAGAATTAGGAGCATTTAAAACTAGAAAAATGGATATTGCATTTTTAAATAAAATCAATGAATTAGTACAAGCAGTAAAGCAACTAAACAAAGAAATAAAAGAGTTAAAACAGTATGAACAAATGAGAGAATTTACAAAAGCAAGAGAGGAGTGAAAACAGTAAATGAAATATACAATAGAATATTTCAAGGAAAGAGGCACAAAAGTATTAGATAAATTGCCTAATGGCTGGGTATATAAAGAAGGTACAACTACACAACCGAATGGATATAGGTGGGCTTGCAACAATAAATCAATGTTTTGTAATGAATATAAAAGTGCATTAATAAAGGAGAGTGAGGACAAGCAATGCTAAGTAAAAAAGAAATAGAAGAAAATAATACATTAAAAATAAGTATGCCACTTATTACTGATGAAGATATAAGGAGAATAGATAATAATTTTGAAACAATAGTAAAAGAATTTACAAAAAGTTATGTAAAAGAAAAAGATTTAGTATTAGCACAGTATGTAATGCAAAAACAACAAGATAAAATAGACCAACTAGAATCAGACAAGCAAAAGCTAATAGATAAGTTAGAAAAAGCTAATAGAGAAGATACAGAATCAGTAAAATATTATGAGAAAATGAGAAGAAGTTGCCAAGAAGATAGTTTTTACAAAAAATCTTATCAAACACAAATACATAAATTAAATGCTAAAAGAGAAGTAAGAAGGAATATCTTATCAATATTGAAAGGATAAAAGTTATGTTTATATTAGGTTTAATATTAGGAATACGGTATAGGTATAACTATGTATGCTATATATAGTGCAGAAGAAATAAAATAATAGGGAGGTAAACAAATGACAGAGAAAGAAAAGAAATTCAGAAAAATAAACGATGAATATACACAATTCACATATATATTTTATGAACATATGAGACAAGATACAGGAAGATACTCAAAGGAAGATGTAAATAATCAAATTACAAAGCTTATTAAAAGCTTATGTGATTTTAGAAAAATGAAATAGGGAGGGTACAGAAGAATGGCAAGACAAAAAAGAAATTTAACAGAAGAAGAAAAAGTTAAAATAGCAGAGGCTAAAAGAGAATTAAATGAGTATAGAGAGAATATTAAGTACATAGAGGAAAAATTTGATGACACTGAAGAAACAAGAAGTAAATTAGAAAAGATAACACCTACATTGTCATTAACGAAGACTAATAGTTCTAGTGAAAGTCCAGATAAATTTGGAGATGCTATTAGTAGATTAGAAGAACTAAAAATAGATTGTAGTAAAAAAATGGAACAACTATTATTAAACAAATTTAAGATTGATGAAAAAATAGATAGTATGGAGCAACCATATAAAAATATTTTATTTTATCGCTATACTAGAGGAAAGAGTTGGGAAGAAGTTGCAAGTCAATTAGGATATTCAAGAGATTATGCTTGTGAATTGCACGGAGAAGCACTTTATCTGTACTCAAAATTATAAAAAAAGTAAGAACCCACAAAATCCCATTGAATCCCACATTTTAAAAATGTTATTATTATAATAGCAATAGTTTAAAGAGTTAGTTATTACAGCTAGCTCTTTTATTTTACTTATCTACCAAGTAGTAGAAAAAGTTTCTGAAGACGTATAAAAGCGTCTTTTGCTATATTTGGGAATAGTTAAATGGTATAACAACAGGCTTTGACCTTGTCATTCTTAGTTCGAGTCTAAGTTCCCAAGCCAAATATAAATAGTATTTAGTCGGCTATTAAAGGTGCGTTTATATAAAATCTAGATTGGCGCATTAGGATTGTTGAGGCAGTCGTAGTTGACTATATAGTGTTTATATGGAGGAGAAAACATGGAACTATGTGAAACATGTACAGAGAGAAATTGTAAAGGCAGAATAGTAGAAACAAAGAAAGATAATCTAGTAATAATAAAGTGCTTAGATTACGAAAAAGACAAAGACAAAATACAAGGCTATAAGAAGCCTTTAGAACGTACAGCAAAGTTTAGTAAATCAGTAATGGGATTGTACAATCCTAGCTGGAATTAGGAAATTTAAAAATAAGAGTATAGGAGAGTAGAAAAAATGGGAGATACAGAACCAAAATATTATAATACAGTAGAAATTTTAGACTTTTTAGGAATCAAGTATGATTTTGAAAATAATGAAGGCAAACAATATCCTTTTAAAGACAAGCCAAGTGATATTATTTTTAATTGGGGATATATAACAATTCCAAGAGAAGGAATAGAAAAGATAATACAAAATAAAATATCAGACAAAGATTATCATGATATTTTGAAAGAAATCAAGATGTTGGTACATATACCATTTTACAATAAAAGAACTAAAAATACAGGAACTATAATTGTAAATGTAACAGTAGGATTTAGATATGATAAACAATATAAATATGGAGATGTGAAAAAATCACTACCAGAAGTTTGCTATGCTATTGAGAGATGGGGAAGAAAAACAAATGATTTTTACATAATAAATGAAGATTATATACACGAATTTATGAGTTATTTTGTTATAAATAATCAATGGGGAATTGGCGCTATGGAAGTAATTTCATCTCCACAAGTAAATTTAGATGATAACTTCAAAGAAATATGAGAAGATGAAATGTTTTAACAAGGATTGATGTAAAGATAATAAAAAAATAAAAGAAAAGAGGAATAATCAATGTCAAGAAAATGGACAAAACAAACCGCAGAAGATTATATCAAGAAGGCTAAAGAAAAAGGCTTAACATATTGGAGTGCTATGGACTATTTAAAACATCACAGGACGATGTATTCAATTATTTAAGGAAGTGAGATTATGGCAAAAGGTAAGAAAACAGATAATGAAACTATATATAAAGTAATGCTTTCTGTATTTTCTACAGGTAATTATAGTGAGACAGCAAGACAGTTAGATATGCCACAAAAAACAGTAGAAGAGATATATAAAAAGAATATTGAGAAAGAAGAGTTTACGAAACTTCGCGAACAAAAAAAAGACGAATTTGCAGAAAAGGCAACAAGATTAATAGATAAAGCACTAAATAGACTTGAACAAGTTCTAGATAATAAAGAAGAAAAAATACCTGTTAATAATTTAAGTACAGTAATAGGAACATTATATGACAAAAGAAACTTAGCAGAAGGAAAGAGTACAGTAAACACAGATATAAATATAAGAATGGATAGAAAAGTGGAGGAATTATCACAATAATGGAATATAAAGTACCTAATTTATATCCAAAACAAGAAGAATTTTGCAAAAGCAAGACTAGATATACTTGTTATGGTGGAGCAAGAGGTGGAGGAAAATCATTTGTTGCTAGAATAAAAGCAATACTATTAGCACTATATTATCCAGGAATACAAATACTTCTATTAAGAAGAACATATAATGAACTTTTAGAAAATCACGTTGTACCATTACAAAAAGAATTAAAATGCCAACAAAAAGAAAAAATAGCACAATATAAAACACAAGAAAAAGTATTTGATTTTCCAAATAGTAGTAGGATAAAGCTAGGATATTGTGATACAGAAACAGATGTATTACAATATCAAGGACAAGCTTATGAAGTAATATTTATGGAAGAAGCAACACATTTTACAGAATTTCAGTTTAATTGTTTAAAAGAAAGCAATAGACTTTCAGGACAATGCAAGAAACAAGTAAAACCAAGAATGTATTTAACTTGCAATCCTGGAGGAGTTGGACATAGTTGGGTAAAAAGATTATTTATAGACAAAGAATATAACGAAGGAGAAATACCTGGGGAATATAGTTTTATACCAGCATTAGTATATGAAAATGAATATATAATGAAAAATGACCCTGACTATGTAAAAGCATTAGAGAGTTTGCCAGAAGACAGAAAAAGAGCAATGCTTTATGGAGAATGGGACGTATATGAAGGACAATTCTTTTCAGAATTTAAAAGAAATATACACGTTATTGAACCATTTGAAATACCAAAGGATTGGTATATATACTTTGTTATGGATTATGGATTAGATATGTTAGCGGGTTATTGGATAGCAGTAGATTATAATAATAACGCATATGTGTTTAGAGAAGTATATCAAAGTAATTTATTGGTATCTGAAGCAAGAGACAAAATAAAAGAAATGACAAATGAAAATGTTTATATGTATTTAGCTCCACCTGACTTATGGAATAGACATAAAGAGACTGGAAAGAGTACAGCTGATATATTTGCAGAAGGTGGAATTGATTTATATAAGACAAACAATGATAGAGTTCAAGGTTGGCTACAAATGAAAGAGTGGCTAAAAGTGTTTAAAGATGAGCAGGGCTGTGATACATCAAGATTAAAGATATTTAATACTTGTAGAAACTTAATAAGGTGCATACCACAATTACAGCACGATGAAAAGAAAATAGGAGATGTGGCAACAGAACCACACGAAATTACACACGCACCTGATGCAATAAGAGGTTTTTGTGTTTATTGGACACAAGAGCCTATTTTTACACCTAAAAAACAAGAATTACCATTTGAATTGCAGACAGAAGAAGCTGATGAAGATATTTGGTATTAGGAGGTTAGAAATGTTATTAATAGCAGTTATAGTGGGTTATGTATTAGGCATAGCTCCTTTTGTTGTACCTAAAATAATAGAGTTAAGGAAAAACAAAATAAATAAAGAAACAAACCCAAAAGATGAAAAGACTCAAAATGAAATACTTGATGAATGGCTAAATGGAGCAAAGGAAAGTGAAAATAAAGTAAATCAACAAGATATATATAATGAATATTTAACAGGAGAGACAACAGAGAAAGGAGATTAAAAAATGTCAAATAGAGAAGAATTAGCAAAAAAAATATGGAATGACTGGCAAAAAGGACTAGAATATCAAAAAAAGTTACGCTTAAAAGAAACTTGCGAACAATGTGTTGATTTCTTTGAAGGAAGACAATGGCCACAAGCAACAGAAAGAACTAAAAATATGCCAAGACCAGTTATAAATATAATTAAATTTATAGTTAATGGTAAGAAAGCAAATATTTTGTCTAGTAAAATATCAATGATATATAAACCACTAATATATGACCAAGAAGAAGGCAAAATAGCAACAGAGGGGGCAAGTTCGTTTACTAATTTTGCAAAACATATAAATAAAGAAATAAAACAAGAAGATTTAGACAATCAAGCAATCGCAGATGGGCTAAAAAAAGGTACATATATTTATCATTATTTTTGGGATAAAGAGAAAAAAACAGGTATGGCAAAATTTAATGGAGGTTTAAATGGTCAAATAATAGATTGTTTAAGCATAGTATTTGCAAATCCTAAGCAAAAAGATGAACAAAAACAAAAATGGATAATTATACAAAGTAGAGAAAATGTACAAACTTTAAAAGACATAGCTAAAAGAAATGGAGCTACTAAAACAGAGTTAGAATTAATAACAGCAGACGATGATACTGAAAAAAACTATAACAGTGAAGAACAAGATGGAGAGGAATATGCGACAGTACTTACAAAATACTTTAGAAAAAATGGAGAGGTATATTATACAAAAAGTACTCAAAATATGATTATTCAAAATGAAACACCGCTTACACCAGATGCAACTCAAGTTGATATAGAAATAGACGAAGAAGGAAAAACAAACGAAGATGAAGAACAGGTTGATATAGATAAACCTGAAATTACAGACTTCAAAATGACTTTATATCCTATAATAGTTGATTCTTATGAAGAAAGAGAAAAATCAATATACGGAATAGGAGAAGTAGAGCAATTAATACCTACGCAAAAAGCTGTTAACTTTGATTATGCTATGATGCAAATGGCAAGTCAAAATATGGGATTTCCTAAAATAAAAATTAGACCTATTGCTTTGCAAGGAAAACAAATAACTAATATGCCTGGAGAAGTAATAACAGACTATAGTCCAGGATTTGATGGAATAAAATACTTAGACCCTCCTAACTTTAATAATACACCACTGACTGTTGCAGATAAATTAATAGAAATTACAAGAACAGTAACAGGAGCAACAGAAGTAGCAAATGGAGAAGTACTAGGAAAAAATATGAGTGGTAGCGCTATTGTAGCGTTACAAACACAAGCTAAAGTTCCTATTGAAGATATGCAAAAAAGATTTTGGAGAACTCACGAAAAAATAGCAAGAGTATGGGAACAGTTTTTTAAAGCGTATTATCGTTTTAATGTATCTTATGTAGTAGAAAATGATAATAAACAACAAGTAAACATATTCAATGGAAGTATGTATCAAAATATGGATTTTGAAACAACGATTGATGTAGGACCTGGAAGTGCTTATAGTGAAAGCTTAAGTATTAATTTATTAGAACAAGCTTTACAAAGAGGAGATATAACATTTGACGATTACATTGAGTTATATCCAGAAACAGCAATGCCATTTAAAGCTAAGCTAAAGGAAATAAGACAAAAAGTAATGTTACCGCCTGAAATCAGTCAAAAAATAATGCAAAATCCACAGATATTACAATGTGTGATGCAAATTATACAACAAGCCGAAACACCTGCACCAACAGCACAGGCTAATATGGTACAAGCACAACAACCTATGATATAAACAGCCCTATAATAATGGGGTTGTTTTTATATAAAATTCGCAGTGAATAGCGTAAAAATCTCAAATAGAAAGGATTTCTTATGGAAAATGAAGAAGTAAATGAAAGCGCAAACAATCTTGAAGTCGCTGAACAAGAAGAGGTAGTTGAAAGTACTACTACTGAAACTGAAGAAGTAGAACTAAATAATGAACAACAAGAAAAACAGGAAACTTCTGAAGAAACAGTTGAAAATACAACAGAGGAAACGACAAAACAGTCTAAAGAAGACAATCAATACGCAAGAATGGCAAGAATTAAAGCTGAAAAAGAAGCTGAAGCAAAAATTGAACAAGCTAAAAAAGAGGCATATGAGCAAGGCTTAGCACAAGGCAAAATTCAATCGTATATTGGTAAACAAAATCCATATACTGGAGAAATAATTAAAGACGACTATGATGTCAAAGAGTATTTAGATATGTACGAATTAGACACAAAAGGCAAAGACCCTATAAATGGTTATAGGGAATTGCAAAAAGAAAAGGCTAGACAAGAAGCCGAAGAGAAAATCAAAAAAGATGAAGAAGATAAACAAAAGCAATGGTATCAAAACGATACTAAAGATTTTGTAGAAAAATATTCATCTAACAAGCTACAAGAACTTACAAAAGACGAGGATTTTAATTTATTTGCTAATGGAAAAATAGGTAAAGTGCCACTAGCACAAATCTATGAAGACTATAAAAAACTAATTAGTAAATATGAGAAAAAATCTGTTGAAACAGCAAAGCAAATTGTAGCAAATAATACTGCGACACCTGGAGCAATTCAAGATTCTGAAGCACAAGAAATGGATTGGAACAGTATGTCAAGTGAGCAGTTTGAAAAATATATGCAAAAAGCCATAAATGGCGAATTAAAATAGTTGCTTAATTATAAGTAGCTATTTTTTTATTGCTAAAAATAAAAAAATAAGGAGGAATTTAAAATGGCTACTAAAACACAAACAATAACAAATGTATCAGGAGCAAATCAATTAGCTCCAGAGGACAAGACTTTTTATGAAAGGGCTTTATTGGAGAGATTATTACCACAATTAAACTTCTATAAAGATGCTCAAAAGAAAAAATTACCAAAAAATCAAGGAAGAACAATGAATTTTAGAAAATTTAATTCATTGACTGCACCAAGTGCAAGTTTAACAGAAGGTGTAACACCAGATGGAAATGATTTAAATGTGACAACTGTAACAGCAACAGTTGCACAAGAAGGAGATTATGTATTAATTTCTGATTTAATTCAAATGACAGGAATTGACCCAGTAATTACAGAAACATCTCAATTACTAGGAGAAGAAGCTGGAATAGTAGTAGATAATCGTATTCAAACAGCTATTTCTGGAGGTACTAATGTATATTTTGCTGGTGGTGCAACAACTAGAGCAGGACTAGAGTCAGCTCAAACAAAACACCTAATAGCAAACGACATTAAGAAAATTGTAAGAAAATTAAAAAATGCAAATGCTAAAAGATTTCCAGATGGATATTATCATATGCAAATTGACCCAGATATTGCTTATGATTTAATGGGAGACTCTGCTTGGGTTGATGTATCTAAATATTCTAAACCAGAACAAATGGAAAAAGGCGAGCTAGGAAAAATGCACGGAATGAAATTCTTTGAAACAACTAACTTAAATACTGTTGATTCTTCAGCTGGTTCTTCTAAAATTCCTGTACATATTGCATATGCTTATGGAAAAGACTCTTATGCTTGTGTTGACCTAGAAGGTGGAGCTGGAAAACCAGAAATTATAGTAAAACCTAATGGCTCAGCTGGTTCAGCAGACCCATTAGACCAAAGAGCAAGTGCTGGTTGGAAAAACTGTTTTACAGCAGTTATTACACAACCTCTTGCTTTAGTAAGAGTAGAAACAGGCGTAAATGACTAGTGTTAGGGAGCAAAATAGCTCCCTTTAATTTATATAAGGAGGAGTCGTATAATGGCAACTAAAAAAATTGAAAAAGAAATTGAAAAAACAAATAAAGAGTTAAAAAAAGAAGAAACAATTAAAGTTCACATTCCGATCGATAAGTTAAATCCAAAAGATAAAGAAATTATTATTGGAATTAATGAAAAATATGCAAAAGTAATAAGAGGAGAAGAAACAGAAGTATCTATTCCTGTTTATGAACAATTAAAAAATGCAGGGTTAGTATAAAATCTAGCCCTTATATATCACTTTAAAGGAAATAAGCTAGTTCAAGTCTAGCAAAAGTGGAGGTAAATTATGACTTGGGGAGAAATACAAATCATATCGTTAGAAAAAATGTTTGCAAAAGATGAACCAATAACTGTAGTTGATTTAGATAAATTAAAGCAAGATGATGACTGTAAATGGTACTTAAGTGCTATGCCAGCTGTGTGTAACGAAGCAATACAAAGAATCAAACCTTATGTAATGAATATGTACAAATATAATGAGGAAAAAGAACAGTGGGAAAAAACCAGTATAGATAAGATAGATAAAAAAACATTGGATAGTTATGAGTTAACACTACCAGAAAATGCTTGTGTTCTAATTCCATTATATATAGCAAGTCAATTATATAAAGATGACGATATTTCACAAGCTACAGCTTATAGAAATGAATTTGAAGTTGGATTACAAGATTTATTATCTAATATAGAAAATCAAGATAGTATAGTAGAGGTGTTCTAATATGGCAAATTTTAATGTACCAAGTTCTCCTACGACATATGAGTCAAATTTAGGAGGATTTTTAGGAGTAGACTTTTCTTCTTCAATTTCTGATATTGATAAAAGAAGAACCCCATATGGAGTAAACTTTATAAATAAAAATGGAACAATAGAAAAGAGAAATGGTTATAAAGTATTAGCTTATTTAGGAGAAAAAGCTAATATAAATGGCATATGGAATGTAGATACTGTAAACGGAGAATTTTTTGTTGTACACTGTGGAACAAAGTTGTATGAAATGCAAATTAATTTTAGTAGTTATACTGAGATATTAACAGGATTAGCAGATAAAATATCACAAGGAACAGTAATAGGTTCAAAATTACTTATTCTAGATGGAAAAAGAGCAGTTGTTTATGATTTGTTAAAAACAACTAATAAGGTGTCATATTTAGATACAATAGGATATATACCAACAACACAAATAGCAAGGAGTCCAAATGGTTTACTTAGTCAAAAATATGAAGATGTTAATTTAGTTCAAAATAGTAGAATTAATTTATTTACAAGCACAGAAACAGATACAACATATCAATTAGATGACATAGAAATAACATCAATAGATAAAGTAGAAGTACTAAGTGACAGCGGAGAATGGACTACTAAAGCAACTAGTACATATACTGTTAACTTGTCTAGTGGGCAAGTAGTTTTTAATACAGCAATAGGAAAATCTCCAGTTGATGGAAGAGATAATGTAAGAATTAAATATACTAAAGTAATAGATGAAAACAAATCACAAGTAAATAAATGCGACATTATGTGTGTTTATGGATATGCAGGAGCTAATAACAGAATATTTATGGCAGGAAATCCAGATTATCCTAATATTATTACTTATTCTCATATAGATGATATTACTTATATTCCAGTAAACAATATCATTAAAACTGGTTTAGAGGTTATTCCAATAACAGCCTTAGTAAAAACTAATGATGGAAAAATGTCAGCATTAAAAGATGTGTCTGATTCTGATAGTACTATTTTTTATATAGGATATGGCACATTTAATGGAAATGAGGTATTTTCTATAGAGGGTAGTACAAAAGGGGAAGGAAATATTGCCAAAAATGCTCACGCAACATTAATAAATGAACCTCTTATTTTAACTCAAAATGGAATATTTGCACTAAACACAGGAACAATTACAGATGAAAGATATGTATATCATAGAAGTTATTACATTGATAGCAAATTAAAGAAAGAAAATAATTTAAAAGATGCTGTGGGAATAACTAATGATGGAAAATATTATTTAGCAATTAATGATAATGTATATGTAGCAGACAGTAGATTTAAAACAACAAATATAAACTCAAAATATAGTAATTATCAATATGAATGGTACTTTTGGAGTAATCTGCCTGTTAGAGTATGGTTTGTACGAAACAACGTATTGTATTTTGGAGATAAATCAGGAAACTTATGTGTATTTAGAGATGATGTAGATGAGAACAGATTTAAAGATATTGATTCCAATGTAGTAGCAGAATGGAACTCTATTATATTAGATTTAAATAGACCTGCCCATAAAAAGAATATAAAAAGAGTATCAATAGCAACAGAAGCCCCAAGTTCAAAGTTAACAATAGGATATAAGCTAAAAAATGGAACAAAACAAGTATTAGCTAAAGAATATAACAATTCAAGTTTTCCAAAAACAATAATGATAAGAAAGAAGGCAAAAAAGCTTTCTTTCTTTTCTTTGTATTTAGAAAATAACGAAAATTCTAATATGAGTTTTAATTCAATATGTGTAGTTTACACAGTAGGAAGCTATTATAAAGGAGACTAGTATGAGTGAACCAAAATATGATGAAGATTTAGTAAATTTAGGATATTTAAAAAAGATAATTAGTAATGAAGCTTTTGATTCAGGAACAATAACAATAAGCAGACACTATGCTAGTAAACCTACTCCACCATATTATGCTGGAGATACTTGGATAGATGGAAATACATTTTATACTTGCGTTAATACAAGATTAATAGGGCTATATGTAGATAGTGATTGGACGACAGAAAGTGGAGCTAAAGAAGAAGCAGAGAAAAAGAACAAAACATATTTAAGTCAACCTAGCAACTATAACATAGGCGATATGTGGATTTTACAAGCTGACACAGACCACAAAGCAGGGAAAAAAGGAGAAATATTAATTACAATAGTAAGCAGAAAAGAATATGATGAAAGCGATTGGGTTAATATTTTAGGATATGGAACTATTGCTAGTATTAATGAAGTTGCTAATAATCTTAATAATGCAGTAAATAGAATTGGAAATGTAGAAGAAGCGATCGAAGATGGAATTATTATAACATTTTATCAATCATCTATTCCAAACGCAAAGCATATTGGAGATTTATGGTATGTAACTGAGACTGTAGATAAATATACTAAAGGAAAACTATACCGATACAATGGAACGGAGTGGCAATTATTAGATGACCCAGAAATACAAAAGGCTTTTGAAAGAGCAAATGAAGCAAGGCTTGTAGCTGATGGGAAGATACAAAGTTTCTATTCTGAGACAGAACCTACAGAAAATATGGGAGTAGGAGATTTATGGATAGATACTTTAAACAACAATAAATTATATAGATACAATGGAACAAATTGGATACCTGTATATGATACTAGAGTAGATATTATTGAAAATAACGTTGAAACGATATCAAAAAGAACAGTAGATATTTCAACAGACTTAGGAGAAGTTAAACAAACAGTTACAGAAACAACAACGGTTTTAACAAACTTACAACAAAATATAGAAGAGGTTACTAATTCTTTAGATAATAACATAGATATTCTAAGTTCAGAAATGCAAAAAAAGTTAGAAGATTTAGGAAAAGCTTTAACAGACTATCAAGTAAGTGTGTCTACACAATTTGAGCAAACCAACACAGATTTTAACTTTTTATTTAACCAAATAATAGAAAGTATAGCTAATAATGAAGAAGGTACGAATGAAAAATTTGCAGAGATAACAAAGTACATTCGCTTTGAAGATGGAAATATCATTTTAGGTAGGTCAGATAATGAGTTAATACTTAAGATTCAAAATGATAGAATTTCGTATCAGCAAAACGGTTCAGAAGTAGCTTACTTTTCAAACAATCAATTATATGTAACAAAAATAGAGGTAACAGAGAGCCTTAAAATAGGTAACTTTGCATTTATACCACGTGCTAACGGAAATACGTCTTTTAAAAAGGTAGGTGTTAACTAATGGCATATACATATGGAAGTATTGGAACATGTAAACTAGGTGGAGGAGCTACATCAAGCTATTATCAAGCAAGATTAGGATACCAAGTAAATTCTCAAAGTATTGAAAATAATACTTCAAATATAACTTTAAGATTAGAAGTAAGGTCAACAAGTTCATCATACGCAACGAAAGGATACAATCAAACAAGTACAATTGACGGAACAGCATTATCAGCTAAAACCTTTGATATGAGTAATACAAACACTTGGCAAGTATTTGGAGAAAGAACAATTACAGTAACACATAATTCTGATGGTACATATTCAGCAACTAAATCAGCTTCATTCACTACTACTGCAACTGGTACTTATTCGTTAAAGAGTGGTAGTGCAAGCGTAACAGTAGCACCTGCTACAATTCCAAGAGCAAGTGAACCTACTTTGTCAGCTAGCAGTGTAGCAATGGGAAGCAGTGTGACAATTACAACAAATAGAAAAAGTGATAGTTTTACACATACTTTAGAATACAGCTTTGGAAATACAAGTGGAACAATAGCTTCTAGTGTGGGAGCAAGTACAACATGGACGCCACCATTAAGTTTAGCAAATCAAATACCATCTGCAACGAGTGGAACTTGTACGATTACATGTAAAACATATAATGGTAGTACTTTAGTAGGAACAAAAACAGTAAGTCTAACATTGACTGTACCAAGCAGTGTGGTTCCTTCAATAAGTTCTATTGCTTTAAGTGAAGCTAATTCAGCAGTACCATCGAGTTGGGGGTGTTATGTACAAAACAAGTCAAAACTAAGAGTGGTGACAACTGCTTCTGGTAGTTATGGTTCAACAATCAAAAGTTATAAAATAACAGGAATTGATAGCAATACATATAATTCAAGTGATTTTATTTCAAATGTTTTAACAGGTTCTGGTACAAAAACAATTACAGTAACTGTTACTGATAGTCGTGGAAGAACAGCGACAAAGACAACAACATATACTTGTGTAGCATATTCAAATCCTAGTATATCGGTTGCTAGCGTAACAAGGTGTAATTCAGATGGAACAGTTAATGAAGAGGGAACATACGTAAAATATACATTTAAAGCGAGTGTAAGTTCAGTTAATAGTAAAAATAGCCATGTTTTTAAAATAGGATATAAACTAAGCTCAGCCAGTTCTTATACATATGTGACAATATCAAATAGTGGCTATAGTTTAGATAAAAGTAATGTGATTTTAAGTGGACTAACATTTAGTGCAGACAACTCTTATGATTTCCAATTTTATGTAGGTGATTATTTTACCAGTTCATCAATAGTACAACCTATTGGAACAGGCTTTACATTAATGGATTTTAACGCTTCTGGCAAATCTATGGCAATTGGTAAGGTTTCAGAGGCTGGAGCAGATGAAAACTTGCTTGAAGTAGCATTAGAAAGTAAATTTACAAAACAAATCTATATGGGAGGGAATAAAGTCCTTTCCTTTGTAGTGACAGATAGCTGGAGCTAAAAATAAAAAAGAAAGGAAGGTGGAGTGTATGCAAAATCTTAAAACTATTGATACTGTAAGAGAGAGAGAGAGAGAGAGAGAGAGAGCATACTTTCTACAGAAACAGAAAGGAGGCAAGTTATTTAATCAACTTTGCCTCCAAAGAGGAAGGGAGGGTGTTGTATTAAGCACTCTCCGTGATGGAGCATGAACTATAGTGGATATTTTCAGGACATTGAGGGAAATAAATACTATCCTAATTCACGAATGAGATTTAAAGGAATGAGAAATAGATATTATCTGATAGGCACACAAGTACATAATGGCAAAGATAGCAGTTTAGCAGGACAATTAACGATGTTTATTAGCAATACTGACTATTATGATAGTGGAATAGCAGGTTTTGCCAATGTAGATAAAAACGGAAAAGTAGTAGTTGCAACTGTAGTGCCTTGGAGTTTAAGTTCATATAAAAAAATATTTTATGTTTATACAGACAACAACAAAGATTATATATTTTTATATAGCCCAAATTATAATGATAATTGGTTTATAGAAATTTTAGCTAGTGCCAATGTCACTATTCGTTGGCAAGGATATACAAAAGAAGAATTTGAAAATCTCATTTCTGGTAAGACATTAATATCTAAAAGTGCTTAATATGAAAATATATGAATTATACAGGTTACTTTCAAGACAATGAAGGCAATAAGTATTATCCTGGAATTGTGGAAAGCGGAAGTAATGAAAATGGACATTATATCAAGTTTGTAGATGGAACGATGATATGCTACCTAAACATTACAGCGACAGACCAATCAATAAACACTCAGTATGGTACTTCAGCACTATACTTCGGAACAAGAAGATGGACTTTTCCTCAAGTATTTATATCGGCACCAGTTGTAAATTGTGGAAGTTTTCGTTGGGGTACAAGTGGTAGCTGGGGAAGTGTGACAGAGATAAACAAAACATATGCAACATTAATAGGATATGATTTCTACCCAAGGGCTACAGGAACTAGCACTCAAATCAAAGCTATTGCAATAGGAAAATGGAAGTGATTAAGTTGATTAAATAAATAATAAGTATGAATTATAGTGGATATTTTAAAGATAGTGAAGGAAATTTATATTATCCTAGAAGTATGCAAAAAATTACAACAGGTGTAGAATTTGAAACGGGACGTATTATAGACGGCAAAAAAGAGTATGGAAAAAGATTTAAACAGTTACTTTCAAATTCTCCAGGAACAACTACTATAGAAACAGGACTTACAAATGTAGAGTTCACTTATTTTGAAGTATTTGTTAATGTAGGTGGTTGGGCATATAAGACAGTTTCTAACAAGGTTAATGACTATACGGTCAATGTCAGTATAGAAACCTATGACATTAAAGTTACAACATATACACAAAACTATAAAACTTACTATGCGATAGCAGAAGTACATTATTTGAAAAATTAAAAGAAAGGAAAAAAAGAATGGAAAAAATAATAGCAATCGGAGGAACAATAACAGCTATAATAACGATTGTAGCCTCTATAAGTAAGGTCTTAGATGTAAAATTAAGTGGATTATATAACAATCAGAGACTGCAGTATCGTTATGAAATATGTAGCTTTGCAGGAGATTTAAGAAATGGAATAATAAAGACTAGAGAAGAATTTCAAGCAATCTTTGAGATGTATGACCAATATGAAACACTGATAGAAAAGTTAAAACAAAAAAATCACTATATAGATAACGAAATGGCTTATATATCAGAGCAATATAAAATATTAAAGTGAAAGGAATGTAAAAATTATGGAGTACGTTCTAATAGGAATAGTAGCATTAATAGTATTTATATTATTGTTATTAATAATTAAAGTAGAAAGTTTAAGAAATAAAGCAAACGCTTTGTTTTTAGAGGCAGAGAAAAACATTACAGAGGACAAGTTCAATTACGTATGTGAAAACTTGTATAACTACATACCAAATATTATTAGATTATTTATAGGAGAAGACAGTTTTAAACAAATAGTGCAAATGATTTATGACAATACAAGAAAAGTAGCACACGATTTACTGGACGATGGATGTCTAAATAAATCAAATAAGGAGGAATAATCAATGAACGAAGCTCAAAAAGTAATAGATATAGCCTTAAAAGAAGTAGGCTATATTGAGAAAAAAACAAATTCTAATTTAGATAGCAAAACAGAAAATGCAGGAAGAAATAATTATAATAAATATGCTCGTGATTTAGATAATATCACGGGCTTTTATAATGGAAAGAAAAACGGCTATGACTGGTGCGATGTATTCGTAGACTGGTGTTTTGTACAATCTTTTGGAGTAGACAAAGCATTAGAGTTATTGTGCCAACCAAAGAAAAGTACAGGAGCAGGTTGTTATTTCTCAATGGGATTTTATAAAAGTAAAGGACAACTATATAATACACCTAAAGTAGGAGACCAAATATTCTTTGGAAATGGCGACGATATATACCATACTGGATTAGTTTATAAAGTAGACAGTAAGAAAGTTTATACTATAGAAGGAAATACAAGCAAAGACGGAAATGGATATTCAACAATGGTATGCCAAAAAGAGTACCCTTTAAATGCAAATTACATAGCGGGTTATGGAAGACCAAAATACAAAGAAGATACTAAAGAACCTACAATAAAAGAACCAGTCAAAAAAGACACAACCGTACTAGAATGGCAAAAAGTTATGAACAAAGTATATAAGTGTGGACTAGCAGAAGACAATAGCTATGGAGCAGACAGTAAAGCAAAAGCTAACAAATATTATTTACATTATAGTTTGTTAAAAAAAGTAATTGTAAATAATCACGTAAGATTTATTCAAGAGAGACTCTTAAAGAAAGGATACTCTTTAGGAAAGTATGGAATAGATGGAAGTTATGGTCCAGCAACTAGAAATGCAGTAAAAGCATTTCAAAAAGCAAACGGATTAACAGTAGACGGTTATGTAGGAGCAAAAACTACAGAATTATTATTAAAATAAAAAGCTAGGTTTAGAGCCTAGCTTTATTTTATGGAGGTAAATATGGCAACATATAAAATAAAAAGCGGAGATACATTATCAGGAATTGCACAAAAATATAATACAAACGTATCAACTTTAATGGGATTAAATCCTTATATTAAAAATGCTAATTTAATATATGCAGGAAAAACACTAAATATACCAGGTACTACTTCAGGAACAACTAATAGTACTAACAATACGAACACAGCTTCAAAACCTACAACACAAACGATTCAACCAGCACCAGTAGTGCAAACACCAACACAAAGTACACAAGAGTTAGCTCAAGCATATGCTCAAAATCAAACTGCAAATGTTGGTAATGATACTAATTCTTTATTAGCTCAATATGAAAAAATTGCAGAACAACAGAAACAAGCCTTAGCAAATCAGCAAACATTGGCTGTAGACAAAATAAATGCACAAAAAGACGATGTAATGCAAACATATAACGATAATGCTAGACAAGCGTATATTAATAAAATGTTAGGTCAACAAAATTTACAACAACAGTTATCACAGGCTGGTCTTAATACAACTGGAGTTGTGAATAGTGCATATTCTAATTTAGAAAATTCATATGGAAATAATTTAGCAACATTACAAACAAGCAGAGATAAGTCCATAGATAACATTAATAAGCAAGTAAATGAAACAAATCTACAGTATGCAATAAAGCAAAATGAATTGTTGGCAGATATAGAAAATGCAAAGTTAGAATTACAGAAATATGGCAATGAATTAGCATATCAAAAATACCAAGATGCATTAAGTAATTATATAAAATTTGCAAATTACGATTATCAAAAACAACAAGATGCTTTATCTCAAAGTAATTGGGAAAAACAATATCAACAAGCATTAGCAGAATTTGAATATCAAAAACAACAAGATGCATTAGCTCAAAGTAACTGGCTAAAAGAATATGAACTTTCAAAAAAAAACTTAGCTAGAAGTAGCAGTTCAAGTAGTAGCTCAAGAAGTAGTGGCTCAGGAGGAACTACTGGAAAAATTTCAATAAGTTCAAATAATGATACAAGCATTTCAACAGACAAAAGCTATCAAGAAGTGTTAAATAATATGAAAGTAATTCAAGGACCTGGAATAACAAAGCCTATAAAAGATGGATATACAGGAAAAACTTTTGCAAGTGCGGAAGAATTATTAGCTTATTATGGCTATAAAGCAACTAAATAGGAGGAGTAAATATGCCTATAACAAAATTCAAAGATGAAAAAGAAAAGGAAGAATATTTAAAGCAGTTAAGAGCAAATAGAGAAGAAAACGTCAAAAAAGTTCAAGAAGAGCAAAAAAAAGCAAATCAATTATTTAATAAATATGCAACGAAAAATAATGAGATAGATACAAAGAAAAATAGTGCTTTTAATGAAAACCTAAAAAAAGATAAAACTACAGTACAACTACCAACTGCGAGTAATAAAAAAAGCAAAACATCATATGCGAGTTATAGACAAAATATACCAACTAAAGTAGATGTTTTACCAACAGCAAGGTTATCTACAACGGAAGAAAAAAATAGCTTCAAAGGATTAAAAGACGGTGATATGTATAAATTAACAAAAGGTATAACAGATGACAGAAATTATTTACAAAAGGTAGGAGATAAACTATCTTTTATTGGAAAAAGTGCAGGAAGCGGAGCGGTAACAGGAATAACAGGAATAGCACAAGCTGGATTAACCGATATGGCAAATGAGATGAATAAAGGCGAAGAAAAAGAAACGCTTGAGGTAGGAACAAATTTTATTAAATCACTTTTAGATATGACGAATCCAATGTCAGGAATGACAAATTCATTAAAAAAAGCCCCTGAAAGAATAAATGAAATATTACAAACCATATCAGACAAAGATAAAAATATATATCAAAAAATGGCTAATATAGGAATAAATGCTACAGACGATGTGATTAATGATGTTCCTGCCAAGAGTTTATTCAATTCTAGTAATCAAATAGTAGGAAAGATAGCTCCAAAAGCAAGTGAAGAAATCTTGAATATAAATAATGTAATATCACAACCAAGTCAAAAATTACAAGAATACATTGCAGAAGAAGCAGAGAAACAAGATGAGTTAACTAGATTACTAGGTGGAGCATCTCAAGCAGTAGGAAATATGTTGCCTTCTATAGGAGTAACTGCATTAACAGGAAGTCCTACTGCTGGATTAGCAACTATGGGAATGAGTGCTAAAGGGCAAGCAACACAAGAAGCTTTAAATAAAGGCGCAGAATTAGACCAAGCTGTAAAAGTAGGTAACACTAAGGCTATGATAGAAATAGGATCAGAAATGCTAACAGGTGGTGTAAATATATTTGGAAAAGGAGCATTAGATGACATTATAACAAACGGCATAGATAAAAAGGTTAAAAATGAAGTTGCTAATTTCTTAATAAAAAAAGGTTTAGATATACCAGGAGAAATATTAGAGGAAACAATTTCAGATGTTCTAGGAACAGCTATAGACAAAGGAACAGTAGACCCAAATGCTTCATATTCAATATCTGATTGGAGCGAAACAGCTATTACAACAATGTTAAGTACAATAGTGTTAAATGCACTTACTGGAGGTTATGGAAAAAAAGCATACAATGCAAATAAAGTTCAAGTACAGGAAAGCTTAAATAATCAAAATTTGCAACAAAATACAACTAATAACGTAAATAACGTTCAAGAACAACAAATTATACCTTCTGGAATAAAAATGCCTCAAAATCAAAATATGGAACAGATAGACAATATATTGCCAGTTGCAAACGAACAAAACAATTATCTAACTAAAAATTATGAAGAAAGTGCTAAAAAATATAATATAGATATTAATAATAAAACAGTAAAATCAATAAATAGAGTTACACAAGAAAGAGGAATAAAAACAACATATAATGCTGATTTATTTACTGATAATAATACTAATGCTATATGGAAAACTAGCACTGACGTTGACGGAATACAAGTAAGAGAAATAATATTAAACCCTAATGCAGATACAAATAAAACACTTCAAAATGTAATTATGCACGAATTAACACACGACTTAGAAGGCACAGCAGAATATAATGAACTAAAAGATTTAATATTAAATTATGACAAAGGATATGTAGATTTTGAAAAAGCAAGAAAATCATTGGAAGATATATATTCTAAAGTGTATGATAGAAATAATATAGAATTTCAAAGCTTAGTAGATAATGAAGCTGTTGCTGATATTTTAGGAAATAAATTAGGAGACCAAAACTTCATTAATAATCTTACAATGGAAAAGCCAACATTAGGAAGAAAAATATATAATTGGGTTGTTGATAAATTAAATAAAATAAACAAATTAACAGGATATAGTAGCGAAAGGTTATTTTGGGCAGATGTTAAAAACAAATTTGAAAATGCTTATAGACAAGATTATAAAGGCAATAACAATAATTCAAAATATAGTATTCAAACTGATAGCAATGGAAATAAATATGTAAGAGTAGATACAGACCAAAATATTTTTGAAGGGAAAAGTATTAAAGAACAAACTAAAATAGCACAAGAATATATTTTAAATAATTTTAGAGAAAATGGATTACTAAAAGATGATAATACTATAAATATATCAAGAAAAACAGCAACTGAATATACACATCCTAAAAATGGGCTAGATAATACGACTTACTCTTCTAAAATGAAAGCTTCTACTGAATTAGATAACCTATTAGAAATATCTCAATTCATAAAAAGTGAGCCAGATGACGGTAGGCATATATTTGCTAAAGATGGTTGGGATTATTACGAAACAGTATTCAAAGTTGGAGACAAAACATATTCGGGATGGTTAAATATTGCTAATGGAAAAAACGGAAAGCTATTATATGATATAACAAACATAAAAGAAAGAGCTAGCAATTACAGTGTAAAAACTGTATCCGTTGCTAACTCTTCTATTAATAATAGTATAACACCTCAAAATGAAAATGTCAATACTACTAAATATTCTATTCAAGAATCTGAAAATAATTCAGGTTCTTTTAATTTGTCTAAAAATAATACAGAGCTAAGTGAAGAAGCAAAAAAACAATTACATAGATATATTGGTTTAGATAACCAAACTTTAAATGAAAAAATTACTGAAGTAATAGAAAATAAAGAAAATATGTTGCAAGAAGTTGATAGACTAAGAAAAGAATATAAAGAATTTCAAAATACAGAAGAATTTAAAAATGCCCTAAATGATTTTGCTACTAATGATGTGGTACCAAAAGAAGTAAATGACATAATGGATAAAGCACAAAAATATGCAGATAAAATAAGATACTATGATAATGCGTATAATGAATATCAAGCCCAATATGAGGCTATAAATAGTATATTAATGGGTAATTCAACGGATACGAGAAGTACTGACAACATAGTGAGAGATGCAGAAGAACATTTTGGAATTACAAAGAATTTTAAAGAAACGCCCTATATTGATACTAACGGAAATCAAATTGATTTTTCTGGAAGGCACGAAGGTGGACCATCTGGAAGCAGAACTTTAGACCATAGACAAATAAATGAAATAGATGTAGATATGAATACATTTATTGATATGGGAAATATAAGAATTATTCCCGAAGGTGGAGGAATTAATTTAAAAATAGAACCAAACATGAAGCAATATAATAAATTGCGTGAATATATAGATAGTGTTAATGGCGAGATTTATATAGACATAGACAAAACTAATACTACTTATGATAGTGCAGAATATAAAGCTGGTACATCTTCGAGTAAGATAATTAGCGATATACAGTATTATTTTAAAAACGGAGAATTTCCAAAACAAAGTGAATTAGCGCAATTTAGATATTCAGTTCAAAAAAATAATGCTTGGCAACAATACCTAGACGAAAACTATAAAAGTACAGGAAAAGGACAAACAATACAAGAAGTAAAATTACCAATAGCAGACAAACAACAAGCTCCAACTGCAAAAAATAATACATTAGAAACGGGAGAATATACTAGACAGCAAAAAAATAAAATATTAAATCCTAGTGAAATCTCTAATTTGTCAAGAGAAGATGCAAATACAACACCAAAATTAAATTCAAAAAAATATGAGAGAGGAAACAAACAAAGTAACTTCTTATCTAATATTGCAGTGGATTCTCAATTCTTGAATGAAGATTTAAGAAAAGTTATGTCACAAGAGGAGAATATAAGATATTATAAAGGAATTACTAATGAAAAAACATTAGAAAAAGCTTATAATTCTTTAAAAGACGGAGGAGAAAAAGAAACATTAAATTGGTTTAGCAAAAATGATAAAAATACAAGTGCAGAAGATGTTGCAAAAGGCTGGATATTATTAAAGCAATATCAAGACTCTGGAGATTATCAGGGAGCTGTAGAAGTTGCAAAAAAAATGAGACAAATGGGAACGAGCGCAGGTCAAGCTGTACAAGCTTATAACATACTTTCAAGGTTGACACCGGAAGGTATGTTTTATTATGCACAAAGTGAACTAAATGAAGTATATAGTAAAATGGTAGAGGGAAAATCTAAAGAATGGATAGAAGCTAATCAAGACAAATTTAATTTAACTCAAGAAGAAACTCAGACAATACTAGATACAATGAAAGAAGTCTCTGAGTTAGAAGATGGAAGAGAGAAAAATGTAAAACTAGCACAAATTCAAAAACTCGTAAGTGATAAAATTCCAGCTACAACAGGTCAAAGTGTAAAAGCGTGGATGCGTATATCAATGTTATTTAATCCTAAAACACAAGTAAGAAATGTTATGGGGAATGCTGTTGTATTACCTGTAAATGCAACAAGTGATGTTTTTGCTGGAGCATTAGATAAATTAATTTCTAAAAAAACAGGAATAAGAACAACTGGAATTACTAAAGAGGGAATTAAGGGATATGCTAAAGGTTTTGGAAAAGGTGTATTTGAATCATATGATGATTTTAAAAAAGGTATCAATACAAGAAATGTTGAAGACAATAGATTTGAAATAGGAGAAGGAAAAAGTTTTAAAGACAATGGGATTGGCAAAGCACTTAATAGGGTAGATAACATATTATCTTTTGCATTAGATGTTGGAGATAGAGGATTTTATGAAGCAACATTTACTAATTCTATTAATAATCAGATGGTTTTAAATAATACTACAGAAGTTAACCAAGATATGATCGATATAGCAACTAATGAGGCTTTACAAAGAACTTGGCAAGATAGTAATAATTATACTCAAGCAGTTTTAAGCATAAGAAACATTTTAAATAAAGCAAACATTAAAGGCTACGGACTAGGAGATGTTTTAATTCCATTTGCAAAAACACCAGCAAATTTAACAAAAGCTATTGTAGATTATTCGCCAGTAGGGTTAACAAAGACATTAGCTTTAGATGCAAAGAAATTTACAAATTCATTACAAAATGGACAGTATTCTGCACAACTACAGCATAATTTTGTTCAAAATGTTGGTAAAGGATTGGCAGGAACACTTCTTTACGTTTTAGCATATGGTTTAGCAAAAGCAGGCATAGCAACAGGAGAATCTGATGACGACAAAGACATTAAAAACTTTATGAAAAATTCTTTGGGAATTAGCAGTTATTCAATAAAAATTGGTGATAAAAGTTTCACATACGATTGGGCTCAACCAGTTGCGACACCTTTAGCAATAATGACAAACTATGTTAAATATAGTAAAGACAATCCAGATGCTAACGCTATAGAAAAAGCAATTAAAGCTATGGACATAGGAACAGAACAGTTACTACAGCAATCATTTATGGAAAGTTTAAATACTGTTTTAAATGGAAATGGAACTACTTTAGAAAACCTTTCACAAGCTATATTAGAATTACCAGCTAGAGCAATACCTACATTTAGTAAGCAAATTGCAGATATGATAGATAGCACACAAAGAACATCTTTTGAATATAATGAACCAGTACAAAGTGCAATAAATTCAATAAAAGCTAAAATTCCTGGGTTAAGTCAAACATTACCTGTGGCAGTAGACACTCTAGGAAATGATATACAAAAATATGGAGGCAATAATAATTTATGGAATGTAATGTTTAATCCTGCAAATACGAATAAAGGTCAATTAAGTAAAGTCGGAGAAGAAATTTATAATGTGTATATGCAAACAGGAGATACAACAATATTTCCAAGAACAGCTCCATATTATATAAATAGTAATGGCGAAAAAATAACAATGACATCAACACAAAGAAGTAATTTTCAAAAAGTTAGTGGGAAATATGTAGAAGAATCTCTAAATAGTCTATTGACTAGTAAAAACTATAAAAAGTTAAGCAATGATGAAAAGGCAAAAGTAATAAACGAAATTATTTCAGATTCATATTCAAAAGCAAAATATGATGTGCTAGGATTAGATACCAAAGAATATTCTAAGACAAGAGAAATTTTGAAAGATGTAAAAGCATCAACATATTATAGCTATAAGATAAATACAGCAGGAGTAAAGAATGCTGACGAAAAAATACAAATTTTAGTAGACTCCAATTATTCAAACAAAGAAAAAACAGTACTATATGAAAATTATATATTATCTTCAGAAGATGAAACTTATCCTTTAATTAAAAACTTTTTTACAGAAGACGGATTAAATATAGATAAATACTTAAACTATAAACAACAAGATTTTTCTTCAGACAAGAAAGATGATGGTACATTAAAAGGAAAAACAATAACTGGAAGTGCAGAGAAAAAAAGAAGAACATATTTAAACGAAATGAAAATATCATATACACAAAGATTGCTATTGTTAGGAACTCAATATAAATTAGAGAGTAGCGAACGAACTACTTTAGCAAATTATATTAAAAGTTCAAATTTAAGTAAAGAAGATAAATTAAAATTATATAGTAAATTAAAAGGATTTACAGTATATAAAGATGGTACAGTAGAATGGTAAAAAAAGAGGACGTTTTTAAATGTCCTCTTTTACATACAAAACAATTTTTTTCTTTTGGTAAAATAAACATAATTAGGATAAACCCATACTGCACAAATAAAGCCAAAGGCAAATAAAAATGTAATAATAAATTCTGCTATCTGCGTAGAGCTATCACAATTTTCTAAGCAATTAAAAAAACAGTTCCATAATGGTTCTAAAAATAGAACAGTTATTAAAACATTATATCCGAATTTTTTTCTTTCAATTAAACCGTAGAATGCATATCCAATTAAGCATATTAATACTATATTAGCAATAAAAACAATTATTGTAATAAAGTTTATAGTAGCTTCACTATAATATGATAAGTTGTATATAGATATTAGAAGTCCAACTGGTAGTCTAAAATATTGCCAAAATTTCCACCAGTTCATAGGTAACTTTTTTGAATTATTGTCTAAATTAACGTTGTCTTCTTGAGAAAGTTGAGTTGATACTTGTTGTAGTTGCTCTTGACTTTCAATATTTTTAACATCTTTAATTTTAGAATTTTTTTCTTCTAATATTATTTTATTACCACATTTAGCACAAAATTTATCGGAGTCTAACAATTTATTTCCACATTTCCTACAATACATAAAAATCCCCCTTTTTATATAATTATACCAGGACAATAATGAAAAAAATGTAGAAATTTGTCAAAAATATAAAAAATATATAAAATTAATACAACAAACTATATGTCTCAAAAATAAAAAAGGCTTAAAATTGATTTTAGAGGGTCGTTTTTCATTGAAAAATCAAGGAAAAAATTGATTATAGAAATTTTATCTAAACGACACCGTTCGACACACAAACTTTACATAAAATGCTATAATATGTAAAAGGAGAGTGATTTTATGAAAGAATATTTTGAGAAGTCACTACAAAAGATAAAAGAACTATCAAGAATGCTAACTGAAAAAGAGTGGAATAAAGTAGCAACTCAAGAAGGATATCTCTCCAGCGAAAGTTTGAAATATATTAGCGGAATAAGTTTTGAAAATCTATGCAGAGAAATAATCCTTGACAATTCAAAAACGATATAGTAATATAATAACACTAATAGATTTGACTGGCTCTTCGGAGCTGGTCTTTTTATATTATAAATTTACTGAAAAGAAGACAAACAAATTTACAAATCTTTACAGAAAAATTGACGTAATTTTGACGTAATTACTATGAAAAAACAAACATTTATATGTATTTTTATGCTGTTATAAGATTATTGTCAAATGCAGTAATATCTAAGAATATATTGATTTTAACATAAAAAAGTAAAATGACTATTTTTGCTTAAAACACGCTCATAACCCGAAGGTCGTAAGTCCGAGTCTTACCCACACAACCAGATTTATCAAGGAATTTAAAGTTCCTTGATTTTTTTATTGCACTAAAAAAGTGGCGAAAGTTTTTTGAAGTGAAAATTAGGAGAAAAAATTTAAGTTTTAATTCGTTTATTTTTTAAAGGAAAAGTGATATAATTTGGATGAAAAATAGTAATTTGTAGGGAGGTAAAGTTTAGATATGGATAAATTTAAGGAGATAAGACCTATTGTACTTGGCATAGTAAAAAAAGATAATAAAATTTTAGTCAGTGAAGGATATGATAAAACTAAAAATGAAACATTCTATAGAAGTATAGGTGGAGGTATTGAATTTTTAGAAAATAGCAAAGATGCTTTAAAAAGAGAATTTAAAGAAGAACTTAATATAGATATTAATGTGGGAGAATTTTTAGGTATTTCTGAAAATATATTTACTTATAATGGAAAAAATGCACACGAATTAATATTATTTTATAATGTTGATATAAATGATTCGGATTATAAAGAAAAATATCATATAATTGATGATAATTGTGAAACTGATGCAATATGGATTGATATAGATAACTTTGTAAATGGAGAGTTAAAGATATATCCGGAGCAAGTGTTCAAATATTTGACTTAGCAACAACTTACAATTCATAGGGAGGTCAAGATGAATAAAACAATATGTAGTATGTTAATAATAATTGTAATAGTTGTAGGAGTGATTTTGATGTTAAATAAAAAAGAGAAAAATTAAAAAAATTAGGATATACCAATTTAATTGAATTTGGTGGAATAATAGACTGGAAAGGCGAAATTGTTAAGTAATTATCAATTATAGATTTTTTACAAGAACTACACAAAATATTCAAAAAACAATTATAAAATTAAAGCTAATAAAGTAATATAATAAGAATGGGAGAATTTAAATTGAAAAGAAAAATAATACTAGATATTGTAATGGGTATAATAATGATTTGTCTTATGAATCTATCTTTTACAGGAATAAAACTGCACGAAATATTAGGAATTGTAGTATTTTTTCTATTTATATTTCACAAAATCTTAAATTTAAAATGGATAAAATCAATTACTATAAATTTATTTAAAAAAGGAATAAAAACAAAAACTAAAATTATGTATGTAATAGATATAATATTGTTAATATTAGTAATATTAAATGTTATTACAGGTATATTAATATCTACACATATTTTAACTAATATTACAACAAATAACATAGGAGCTGCAAGTCAGTGGCATCACTTTTTTGCATACTGGTTAGCAATAGTACTATTAATACATATAGGAGTACATTGGGAATTTATAAGAAATGCAATTAAGATAAAAAAAGATAGTCTTACAGAAAAAATAATGTTAGGAGTAATAGCAGTAATTGTTATTGTAATGTTATTAAAATGTAATATTGTAAAAAAATTAATGATTCCAAGAAAAGAAATAGACTTACATTATGAAATTGAAAACACAGAAAAACCAATAAACAACACATTACAAAAAGAAAATGAAAGTGATGAAGATAAAAACACTCAAACTAATTCATCAACGGTAACTGATAAACCAACAATAGAGGAATATTTATCAAAATTATTCTGTACAGGTTGTGGTAGACATTGTCCTTTAACAAATCCGGCTTGTGGAAAAGGTATGAGTAGACAAACACAAGAAATACAAGAATATAATCAAATGTATAATACAAATGAAACATATACATCAAACCAAAATAGAAAACATTAAAAATTAAAATTTATATGCTATTTATGGTATAATAATAGCTATAATTATTAATTTATAGAAGCGCTTGGAGGGAAAATGGAATATACAATAAATGAAAAATATCAAAATATTAAGGAATTAGTATTAACAAGTGTTAGCAAAAATCCAGTTGAAATAGCAAAGCTATCAATTAACTAAAAGCAAAGCATAAAGAGAAAGGAAAAATTTAAATGAAAACATATAATAAACTTGTAAGAGACAAAATACCAGACATAATAAGAGCAGAAGGAAAATTAGTAAAAACTAAAACATTAAATGAAGAAGACTATAGAAACGAGCTAAATAAAAAACTACAAGAAGAAGTAAAAGAATATTTGGAAGACAACAATGTAGAAGAATTGGCTGATATTGTTGAAGTGATTTATGGAATACTAAATTCAATGAATATTTCTTTAGAAAACTTTGAAACTATAAGAAAAGAAAAAGAGCAAAAAAGAGGAGCTTTTAAAGAAAAAATATTTTTACAAGAATCAGAGTAAAAAATAATATATATACCTAACACAGTAAGTGGAGATGGAGAAGAAATAGACTGCTATATTTTAGGAGTAAATGAACCGATAGAAGAATTTGAAGGAGAGTGTATAGCAGTAATACATAGAATAAATGACAATGATGATAAGCTTATTGTAGTGCCTAAAGGTAAAAAATACACAGATAAGCAAATATTAGAATTAACAAACTTCCAAGAAAAGTATTTTGAAAGTGAGGTAATAAGATAATAAGAACAGACAAAATATTAAAAAAGAAAAATCCTGCGGGTGCGTTATAATAAACAATAAACAAGTTTTGCTAATTCGGCAAACAGAAGGACATTGGGGATTTCCAAAAGGACATATGTAAACATTATGTAAATTACATTTGATTTACTTTTTTTCAAATGGTATAATATATATAATACTCAAGGAGGTATTTAGAAAATGAAAGCACCAATGTACCATGATGGAAAGAAACTACAATACGAGGAGACTTTCCGTACAGTGAATGCAAGCCCAACCGAAGAATTAGCAATAAAAGCTCTTAATAATATTAGAGCTACTCATAGTTATAAAGATGGTTGGATTGAGCTGGCTGCATGGACTGAAAAAACACCGCAAGGCTTTATTGCAGTACGACATCATGCACAGTACAAGTAAGTAACCAAAAGAGACAAACAGTTTCAAGAAATTTTGTCAACTGACTTATTCTTGAAACTGTTTTTATTGTATAACAAGTAAACACTAGTAACTATAAAAAAAATTTGGCTACTAGCTTTTATTTGATAATTCAACATAAATGTATAAAAAGCAAATAACTACAAAAGCTAATATAAACAATTTGGAGGTATTAAATGAAAGCACTTGTATATGATGGAATACAAAAAGTACAATATAGAGAAGTTCCTACTCCAAAAATAGAAAAAGATGATGATATAATAATTAAAGTAACATCTACGTCTATTTGTGGATCTGACTTACATTTAGTACACGGGCTAGCTAAAGAAATGTACAACGGTTTTATATTAGGGCACGAAACTATGGGAATTATTGAAGAGATAGGAAAGAATGTAAATAATCTAAGAAAAGGGGACAGAGTAATTGTACCATTTCCGGTAGCTTGTGGACACTGTTTTTATTGCAATCATCAAGAATTTAGTCAATGCAATAATACAAATGAGTATGGAGAAGTGGGAGGACTATTAGGAGCTGGTAAATTATATGGGGATTATGCAGGCGGACAAGCTGAATATTTAAGAGTACCACATGCCAATGTAGGCCCTAAAAAAGTTCCAAACGAATTATCAGATGAGCAAGTTCTATTTCTAACAGATATACTACCAACTTCATTATGGGGAACAGAAATTGCAAATGTAAAAAAAGACGATACTGTTGTAGTTTTGGGGTGTGGTCCTGTAGGGCTTCTTACTATAAAATGGTGCATATTAAAAGGTGCAAAAAGAGTAATTGCAGTAGACAGGGTAGAATATAGATTAAAGCACGCAAAAGGATATGGAGCCGAAATAGTAAACTTTGAAGAATATGACCAAACAGGAGCATATATAAAAGAAATAACATCAGGAGGAGCAGACTGCGTTATTGACTGTGTAGGCGTTGACGGAAAAATGTCATTAGTAGAAAAGCTAGAAACGGCATTAAAGCTACAGGGTGGTTCAAAATCTGCAATAGAAATAGCATCACAAGCAGTTAGAAAATGCGGACACGTTGCACTAGTAGGAGTTTATGGAACAAAATATAATAATTTTCCATTAGGAAATTTCTTTACTAAAAATATAACTTTAAAAATGGGACAATGTCCAGCAACAAGATATGTAGAACCTATTTTAAAAAAGATAAAAAACGCAGAATTTGATGCAACAGATATTATTACACACAAACTACCATTAAAACAAGGGAAATACGCATACGAAATATTTGATGCTAAAAAAGACAACTGTATAAAAGTTATATTAAAACCATAAAATTACAACTTTAATTTAGCATACTGTAAAAATGCACATATTGCAAAATATGTGAGATTTTTAAGCTCTTTATAGACAGTTAAACAACTAAATGATATAATCACATTAAATTAAAATAAAAAGAGACTAACTATTAATTGTCAATAGTTTTTCTTGAAAAATTTTTAAATAAT
>JBJFEZ010000007.1:0-3394 GCA_051891195.1 Clostridia bacterium | reverse complement strand
TTGTTCCACAACATTCCATCTGTTATTGTTGCACCATTACTTGTTGCTGAGGCTACTGTTGTTGCTTTTGAAGCTGCCTTTTCTCCATTTTTACTTGCTTCATATCTTGCTATATAATATCCTCCATTATCTAAACTGGTACTTATCCATTCTTGCAAATTAAATGCTTTTGTATTTGTTACCCCTTTATAATCTGTATATTCTCCTGCTGCTTTATATTCTGTTCCTCCAAAGGTTCCTCCTGCAAAATCACTTGATATTTCAATATAGTAAGTATCTATAGGTATCGGCGTATCATAATCAGTTTTACTTGCTACTTGCGCTGGTGTTGGTAATGTTCCATCTGCTGCTACTGTATAATTACTATATCTTCCTAATGTTATTGTTGTTTTATTAGTTGTATTTTCTACTGCATCATTTTTTATTTCTCCTACTGGCACCCATACAAATTCATTTAAATCTGTTTCATTTTGTATTACTATTCCATCTTGTACTACTGGTATATTTGTTGATACTTCACCTTCTTTATCATATGTATATTCTACTATATGGTTTCCACTTCCGTGTGCTAATATTTTAAACCCTGCTGGTACTCTTATTTTATTTCCATATTTATCATATACTGTTTTATTATATTTTGATACTTTTGTCATCAAATCTTCCATTGTTGTTGGTCCATTTATCATAACATCTACTTGTTCATCTAAGCTTTCTATTGCTGATATATCATTTGCTGCCCCTTCTACTGTTTTCTGGTCCGCTATTTTTGCTCTTTCTATTAAACCATTTTCTCCAAATAGGGCTGTTATGGTTATTCCTGCTAAAATTAGTAACACCACTATTGTTACCACAAGTGCTATTAGGGTTATACCTTTACTTTCTCTTATTTCTAGAGTTTGAGATATGAGTCTTTCTTTATTTTTTAGAATTGTGGTTCTCTTTTTCTCTCTTTTTAGAGCCACAAAGGTTTTAAGATTTTTCATCTTTTTGAATTTCTCCTTTGTTTTTTCTTATTAAATTTATCTTACTATACTCAAACTAAAAAGTAAATACTTTTTACTATTTTGTAATGTAATTGTAATATTGGGTATATTTTTAAAGCATAAGAGTAATGTTCTCTCCATATTTAAAAGCACTAATCTTAGCATTAGTAATATAATACTTTTTTAGAGCGTGGTTTCGTGGGGACCGACAAGGTAGAAACCGCTGAAGGATTGCACGGATAGCAACTTATTTTTGTAATAGCAATCCGATTGCGGTTTCTTCGCAGTTGGGGGTTGGAGCGAGAAAAAAGTATTATATTACTAATGCTACACAAACTAGCAACTTTAATATTATGATGTTTAGGAATGTTATGCGAATAAACTAACATATTTATAGGCTTTACAATATTTTTACTTTGTAAATATTTTTTGCGAATTTTTGTGTTTACTTTTTTATGTTTTTATTTAGCAATTTCTATGAAGAACGGACAATTAATGATCGTCCATACGTTTTTTCTTTCTACTTTTAGATATATTATTATTCTTTTTTATATTATTTTTTCCTTTCTTTTGTACAGAATACCCAAACTTTCCTACTTGTTTTCCTAATGTAAAATATTTTCCATTTGCATATGTAATTAAATTGCATTTACTTATATCAAATGCTCCTTTTTCATCAATATACTTTTCATCTGCATCAATAGATACAACCTCTGCTATAATCATATGATGTGTTCCTAAAGGTTTTACTTCTTTTACTTTACATTCTATTGAAACTGGGCCTTCTTTTATAAGTGGGCATTTAACAAATTCTGCTTTTTCTTTTGTTAAGTGCATTTCTTTAAATTTGTCAACTTTAGCTCCTGTTTTTACCCCACACCAATCTGTTGCATATGTAAGTTCTTTATTAGTTAAATTTATTACAAATTCTCCATTATTTTTTATCAAGTTATAAGAATATCTTTCTGGCCTAATAGATATATAGCACATTGGTTTTTCTGTATTAATTATTCCTGTCCAAGCTACAGTTATAATATTACTTTTATTCATATCTCCACAAGATACCATTACTACTGGTAATGGATATATAAATGTTCCTGGTTTCCATACTACTTTACTCATACCTTTTCTCCTTCTTTTTTTATTCTTTAATGCTTTTCTCTTTTTACATTATAGTATAAAAAAATTAAAAAGGAAACCCATAATTAAAAGTTCATACTGTTTATTATATCCTTCATTTTTTTCTTTGTTTCTTTATATCCTATTTGATAAAAATAGTCTATTTTACTAGTATCTAGTAAGCCTACATTCATAGTTTCTATTTTTAATATATAATCTGCCCCTTCTAGCTCATAATTAGAAAGTTCTTGCCCCATCATTTCAATAGAACTATGAATAACATCAATCATATTTTTTTCTTTTTTTTCCTTTACCTTTTTAGGAAAAATAATACAAATTACCTTATCTGCTCCATTTGCTTTTAGTTCTTTCCACGGTACATTTTCTCTAATTCCTCCATCTACCAGTTGATGGTCTTTGTATTTACAGGGAGAAAATACTCCAGGGAAACTACAGCTGGCTCTTACTGCTTTGCAGATTGGAATTTCTCTTATGTATTCAATTTTATCAGAATAACTTCTAATAGCTGTTTTGCTTATATTTTTAGTATTGTTTGATTTTGGTATAGAAGTAGAAAGATATACTGTTCCGTCATCTAAATCAACACTTGAAATTATTAATTTTTTAGTTACATCTTTTAATAAAAAAACATTTTTTTCTTTACAGGCTTGTTCTACAATATTTTCTATTGTTTTTCCACTATTTAGCCCATCTATTGTTATTTGTCTTTTAAAAATCAAACCAATAATTAATTTAACAATATTTTTCCATTCTGCATATTTCATTTTTTAGCATATTGTTTAAATAATTTGTAAATCTCATCAGCTTTGTATCCACTTGCATACAAAGCTGCTACTATGCTTCCAGAAGACGCCCCTGAGACATAATCAAATTCAATATTTTCTTCTTCAAAAGCTTTTAAAGCTCCTATATGTGCTGCTCCCTTTATGCCTCCACCGTGCTAAGCACAACCCTATATTCATTTTATCTCCCCTTATTTTTATTTCTTATTTTATTATATTAAGAAAACTAAAAAATAAAACCACAAATAAAAGCATAAACTAAAGTTACTTATAGTAATTCTAGTTTATGCTTTTTTATATAAAAAAACTGGCGACAACCTATTTTCTCAGCAGGGTAACCCGCAAATATCGTCGGCACATTGGAGCTTGACTTCTGTGTTCGGTATGGGAACAGGTATTTCCTCCAGGTAATCGTCACCAGAAATGTTTAGAGTATCTAAGTCCAAATACTTAAATACACTCAAAAATATATAGAGAAAGTCTTTGTAA
>JBJFEZ010000006.1:0-3721 GCA_051891195.1 Clostridia bacterium | reverse complement strand
AGTATTATTTCATCATATTTGCTTAAATCTATATTGATGTCTTGTATTTCTGGAAGATAATTACTTCTTTCACTATTTTGTTCATCATCAACAACAGATTGATAATCTTTTGAATATGGTATAATTGTTTTTATTTCTAAAATATCACAATTTAATTTTTCCTTAATCTTATTTGCTATTGTCCTTGTATTGTTTGTATAAGAAAAATATACTATCAATTTACTCATCTTAATATTCACTTCCTATCATATTTATTTCTTTTAGCCATGTTTCTACTTTTTTTGGAGCATCTTCCATATTATTTCTATTTAATGTAAATGCATTTTCATTTACATTTGCACTTGATAATTTATTTTTTATTGTGCTTACTGTTCCTGCCAATCCGCTACCACCATTTGTACTAAATAAAAATACATTTTTTCCTGTAAAATCATAGCTTTCTAAAAATGTATATAATATTTGTGGTAAATCACTCCACCATATTGGATAACCTATAAATATTGTGTCATATTCATCAAAATTGTTTATTTTGTTTTTTATTTCTGGTCTACTATTATCATTTTGTTCTTTTTTGGCATCATCAATCAATGCTTGATGATCTGAAGTATTATACTCTTTTACTGCTTCTATTCTAAACACATCTGCTCCAGTATGTTCTCCAATTAAATTTGCTACATATTGAGTATTTCCTAAATTTTCTCCATTAACTGTAATTGTACTATCTTCTTTTGCACTTCCATTTGTTTCAGGTAATGAAAAATAGGCAATTATTATTTTTTTATCTAAACTTGTTGTATTTTGATTTTCTTTTTCATTTTCTATTTCTATTTCACTTTCATCTTTATTTGATTGTAAATTTTCTATACTTTCATTATTTTCTGTTGTTGGTTTATTTCTATTTAAAAACATATATCCTAAAGCTACTACAATTATTACAATAATTGCAATTATAATTCCTATTATAACTCTTTTATTCATTATATTTCTCTCCTTTTACCAATTCTTTTTATCTCTTGTATGGTCTTGATTTGTTCTTCTTGATTTAACAGTTTCATCAAACCAAGCTACCATATTTGGATCATAATGTGAAAAGAATAAACTCTTTCCTGTATCTAATTCTTTTATTTTGTCCATATCTTCTTCAGATAATTCAAAATCAAATATATTAAAATTCTCTTTCATTCTTTCTACTAATGTTGATTTTGATAATGCTACTACATTTCTTTGTGTTAGCCATCTTAAAATGACTTGTGCTACCGACTTATTGTACTTTTCTCCTATTTTTGCTAAAACTTCATTTGAAAACATATTATTTCTTCCTTCAGCAAATGGTGCCCATGCTTCGATTTGAACATTATATTTTTTCATATTTTCTTGTGCATTGTATTGTGCATTAAATACATTTGTTTCTACTTGATTTACATGTGGTATTATTCTTCTTTCAAATAAGCATATATCTGATAATCTATCAGGGTAGAAATTGCTTACTCCTATTGCTTTTATCTTTCCTTTTATTTTATATTTTTATTTCTAATATAATCTCCTTCAAATTCATTTTCAAGTATATCCATATGTAACTTATCATAATACTTTCCATTTAAAAATATTGCTTCTCTACTTTTTCCTGTATCTTTAAATCCACATTTTAAATAACATTTGTGAGCTCTTTCATTTATAGCAAGAAGGTCTAATCTTATGCTATGTAGATTTAGGTATTTAAAGCCATACTCTAATAATAGTTTTATAGCTTCAGTACCATTTTTAATTATCTTTCCATCTTTTTAAAGTTGGAAATAATTTTTGGCAGTGTTTTTTCATTTCTTCATTAGTCATTCCTGCCTGTGAGCCGTATTTAGAACACATTTCTATATATTCTTCCATACTTACTTTATCTATAAATTCGCCATCTTTATAGCAATATATACAATAATCTTCATTTCTACTTCCATCTTTATTTGTGCCTAATTGTTTATTTGAAGTTATAGGCATACCACAACTTTGGCATATTTTATTTTCCATTTCTTATTCCTCCAATCATTACTCCTTAAAATTTATTTTTATTTCTCCTATTCCACCGTCAATATCTATATAGTTTTCGCCAGTTCCATACACTCTATTCATTTCAAGTTTCTTTCCATTTAATGTAATAGAGCCAATTCCCTTGTCTACATCTATGGTATAGTTATTAACATTGTCTAGTAAATCTATATTTATTGCTCCAACTCCAGAGTCTATTTCACTTTTTCCTATTAATTTACCATTTAAAACAAATTCTCCCATTCCTAAATTTGCTTTTAAATTGTTTATTTTACAAGATTTTAGTTCTGTTTTACCAAGCCCTCCATTAATTTTTGTTTCTTTTGTTACTGTAAGATTTGTTATTTTTACTTCTCCAGCACCTAATTCAAGATATAAACTTTGTGTATTTAATTTTTCTATGTTTATATATCCTGCTCCTGTTTCTATTTTTGTTTCATCTAATGCTATCATATCTTCTGGAATATATATTATTAGATTACTTGTCATATCATTTCTATTTAACCAATTTCGGTTTTTTTCTTTTATTTTTACACTACCATTATCATTTGTATAAGTTATTTCTGAATTATTAGTTTCAACTTTAAAACTATCTCCTGTTTTTATATCTAAATTTGTACATGCTAAATCTACTTTTAATGTTGATATTTCTTTTGTTTCACTTGATATTACTTTTAAATCTTCTGTTACAATATTCTTATTTGTATTAATTAGTCCAAATGCACTTAGTAGTGCATAACCCCCAGTTAATATTGTTGATATTATTGTAATAATTAGAAATACAGCAAATGCTGTTGCTATGTATTTAATAATTTTTTGAGCTGTTGTCATTTTATTTCAACACCTCCAAATACTGCTGTTCCATTTATATAGATTGTATGACTATTTTCATCTGTTTTTGTATTTGCTTTATTTTCAACTCCTCCAAATATTGGCATTGATTTAATTTTTATTTTTACATTTGATGGTACATATATTTCAATTCCTCCAAATGTACTACTTGCATTAATAACTACATCTGAATCTATAATTGCATTTCTTAAATCGCATTTAACTCCGCCAAATACGGCTGTTAAGTCTGCCCCTGTAAATTTTTCGCCATCAAAATTTACATTTTGCCCTGCAAATGTTGCACAATATGAATTTTCTCCATTTCTCTTTTCATTTAATTTTTTAATTTCACTACTTACTTTTCCACCTAAAGCATCTTTAAAAATAATTGATAAGCCAATTATTACTAAAATTGTAGGAAATACTAATTTCCATATTAAATCAAAATCTAAGATATTTTGACACCCTAAAAGTAATGCCACTCCAATTAGTAGACCAATTAAATTGCCTATTTTTGCATCGTCTTTAAATATTCCTATAAAGCATGGTACAATAATAAATAAAGTCCACCATCCATCAAAAAATATATTAATACTTGTTATTCCAAGTGCATTTCCTCCTATTATTAATCCAATAACAATTAAAACTACTCCCCATAATACATTTCCAAATTTTTTCATTTAATTTTCCTCCTTTTTATTTAATACCCATTTATTGTTCGGATTTTCTTCTAGTAGCATTAATGCTTGAAATTCATAAGACAGTAAGTCTTGTATTTGGTTATCTGTTAACTTAATAGTACCATTTGCTACTAATGTTGCAATACCATGGCAGAAAATCCACATTTTTGTAT
>JBJFEZ010000005.1:0-3774 GCA_051891195.1 Clostridia bacterium | reverse complement strand
AAGCACTAATCTTAGCATTAGTAATATAATACTTTTTTAGAGCGTGGTTTCGTGGAGACCAACTAGGAATGTTATGCGAATAAACTAACATATTTATAGGTTTTACAATATTTTTACTTTGTAAATAGTTTTTGCAAATTTTTGTGTTCCATTTTTATATTTAATTGTGCATTTAACTTTTTATTCAACCTTTATTTTTATATTTTTTTGTGTATAAATTTTATTTTTTGGGAAATGATAGAAATAGCAAATTTATGGAGGTTGATAAAATGGAAAAACATTTAAGAATAACAGGAACATCTAATGTTTCTTGGAAAGATGCAATAGTACAAGCAGTTGCAGAAGCATCTAAAACTATTAATTACTTATCTAATGTGAAAATTATAGAACAAAGAGCACGCATTGATGGTAAAAGATTAGTAGAATATTTTGTAGATTTAGATATATCTTTTGTTATAGATAGAGATAGAGAATAAGGAGGTAAAACATATGAAACCTATAGAAACAAAACAAGAATATAGTGACTATGTTGATAAAAAGTCACCTAATTCTCCTATTTTAAAAAACTGTTTTAATGCTTTTTGGGTGGGAGGATTAATTTGCAGTATTGGTCAAATTATTATGGATTTTTGTAAATTTAAAGGGATGGATGAAACTGCTTCTTCCACTGTGGTTTCAATTATATTAGTTGCAGTTGCAGCTATTTTGACAGGATTAAATATATTTAATAAAATAGGAAAATTTGCAGGTGCTGGTTCTTTAATTCCTATTACTGGTTTTGCTAACTCTATTGTTTCACCAGCTATTGAATATAAATCAGAAGGTTATGTTATGGGTGTTGGTGGAAAAATGTTTACTGTTGCAGGACCTGTTTTAGTATTTGGTATTTCTACATCTGTAATAATAGGAATAATTGCAGTATTATTTACTTAGGTTTTTAGATTTCCTTAAAATCTAAAATTTAAAATCAAGGAGAATATTATATGACTCGTTTAGGTGAACAAACTATAAAATTAGATAATCCCCCAACAATAACAGAAGTTGCTAGTATTGTTGGGCCAAAAGAAGGACAAGGTCCTCTTGCTAAATATTTTGACCAATGTTTAGAAGATGAATTTTGGGGAGAAAAAACTTGGGAAAAGGCAGAAAGTAAAATTATAAAAGAAACTGTAAACAGTGTTATTAGTAAATCTGGTATAGCTTCAAGTGATATTGATTTTTGTTTTGCAGGTGATTTATTAAATCAGTGTATTTCTTCTAGCTTTGGTTTACGTGAATTAAACATTCCTTTTTTTGGTATATTTGGAGCTTGTTCAACATTTGTTGAAGGTTTATGTTTAGCCAGTGTTTTTTTAGATGGCGGAGCTGCTAATAATGTTTTATGCGCTACTTCAAGTCATTTTTGTAGTGCTGAAAAGCAATTTCGTTTTCCTTTGGAACTTGGAAATCAAAGACCACAAAGTGCTCAATGGACTGTAACAGGTTCTGGAGCTGCCATTGTTTCAAAATCAGGTACTGGACCATATATTACCCATATTACCCCTGGAAAAATTGTAGATATGGGAATTAAAGATGCAAACAATATGGGTGCTGCTATGGCACCTGCTGCTTTAGATACCTTAATTACTCATTTACAGGACACTGGAAGAAAACCTAGTTATTATGATGCTATTATTACTGGAGATTTAGGTCATATAGGTAAAGAAATTTTAACAGAGCTATCTGAAACTAAAGGTTATAATATAAAAAGTATTTATAATGATTGTGGTGTATTAATATTTGACAAAAATAATCAAGATACTCATTCTGGTGGAAGTGGTTGTGCTTGTATAGGTACTGTATTTTCTGGTTATTTCTTTAAACAATTAAAAGATAAAAAATTAAATAGAATTTTATTAATTGCTACTGGTGCTTTAACAAATGCCACCTCTGCTCAGCAAGGTGAAAGTATTCCTGGTATTGCGCACGCAGTTGCTATTGAAAATTAATTTGGAGGTAAGCATATGGATTTTTTACAAAGTATTGACTGGATGGGTCTTTTAAAATGTTTTGTTGTAGGTGGTATTATTTGTATAATTGGACAAATTTTAATAGATAAAACTAAATTAACTCCTGCAAGAATATTAGTAATATATGTTACAGTTGGTGCTATTTTAGGAGGGCTTGGACTTTATAAATATTTGATAGAGTTTGCAGGCGCTGGTGCCACTGTACCATTAACAGGATTTGGTGCCAACCTTGCTAAAGGAGCTATTCAAGAGGTTCAAAATTCTGGATTGTTAGGTGCTTTTACAGGTGGTGTTAAAGCATCAGCTGGAGGAATTGCTGCTGCTGTATTTTTTGGATATTTAGCTTCATTAATTGCTAAACCTAAAATTAAGAAACAATAAAATAATAAAAAACGTAATCTTGGGTGATTTTTCTATAAAATCATCCAAAGTCACGTTTTTAAAATCATTTTCAATATTATATATACCAGTCTATTTGTTTTATTATATATTTAAATTCTAAATTGTTGTGCTTTGAAAATTTGAGAAAATTTCCATTATATTGGTAATATTTTTACATTTAATTTTATAATTTCTATTATACTAATTTATTATTATTCTTCTATTCTTTGATTAAATTTTTTATTAATGTAATCAATATCGTACCTCTTTACAATATTAGCTAATTCATCTGATAAAATAACATCGTCTTTTTTATATATAGTTATAATTTCATTATTTATATTATTTTTTATAACATACATAATATCATCTTTTTCAATAGTATCTTCTATAGTCCAATCAGTAGCTACTTTTCCATTTAGTTTTAAATAAATATAATAAGTTCCACTATGTCCTTCTATATATGATAATTCATAATCTCTATCATATACATAATCTTCTTCAATAATTAGATCATTAATATCAATATCAGCATATTTTCTTTTTATTGAATTAATAAACCAACACAATAATGCACCTGCAATAATTAATTCTATAACTTCAGCAATGTAGACATATATACTTTTTTTAGCTTGTCCGTCATCTAAAATAAAAGGTAATACCGCAAAAAATGCAAATACAATTCCCAAAATTAACGGTATCATTGAAAAAACTATATTTCCCATTTTTTTATTCTTTTGAAGTCTTCTAATTGTATTTAAAGAAACTATTTTCTTTTTACTTCTTTCAATAACTTTTCTTATATAATTAATACCTACACCATAAAAAATCGCCGCCATCAATACTGAAATGTATGGTGCATATGGCGCAACATCAAACTCTTCTCTTGTTGGAAAGTAAAGCATTGCTCCAATTACAGCTGTTCCTAATATCAATAAGATTATTGCCCCACAAATTAAGATTATATTTTTATGCCATTTTTTATTTTTTCCACTCATAAGTTTATTACCTCATAATTTTAAATTTTTTATATTATCTATTTTAACACTTAAATTTATGATTGAACCATTTTGCTCACTTTTTTTTACTACATTATATTTTTTCCCTAAAATATTTTAATTCTTTTTGTCTTTCAATTTTTCTATTTTTTCTTTTGACAACTCTGTTATATTTTGTATGTCTTCTATTTTATAATCTAGTTTTAATAACTTTTTGGCTATTTTAGCCTTTTCTTTTTCTACACCTTTAATTTCTCCTTCTTGCCTCCCAATGTCTTTTGCACTTTCTATTGCACTTTTTTCATCTCGTATTGCTTTGTCTCTTAAATATGCTAGTCTTCTTTCGTATTCGTCCCCTGTTAATATCTCATATTCTTCTGCTGCTT
>JBJFEZ010000004.1:0-20944 GCA_051891195.1 Clostridia bacterium | reverse complement strand
TTAGCTCAGTTGGTCAGAGCAACCGGCTCATAACCGGTTGGTCCAAGGTTCGAATCCTTGATGGCGCACCAAATCAAAATTAATAGTAATTTTGATAATTAAAAGTAAAAGGGCAGGTGGCCGAGTGGCTAAAGGCGGCAGACTGTAAATCTGTTCTCATACGAGTACGATGGTTCGAATCCATCCCTGCCCACCACTTAAAAGTAACTTGCGAACTATAAAAGTTCGTAAGTTTTTCTTTTCTATGGAACTATGTATGTTGGAGGAATAAAATGAAAATATCTACAAAAGGCAGATATGCTTTAAGAGTAATGATAGATTTAGCAACAAATAATGATAAAAATTATATAACAATAAAAGACATTGCAAAAAGGCAAGAAATTAGTACTAAATATCTAGAACAAATAGTGGCATTATTAAATAAAGCTGGCTTTTTAGAAAGTGCAAGAGGAAATTCAGGAGGATATAGGTTAGCTAAAGAACCAAAGGAATATATAGTAGGAGATATTTTAAGAGCAACAGAAGGAGATTTATCCCCTATATATTGCTTAACAGATGATGGAAATTGTTCAAGAAAACAAGGTTGTAAAACGTATTCATTTTGGAACGGATTAGACAATGTTATAACTGAATATATAGATAGTAAAACTTTAGAAGATTTAATAAAATAGAAGCTTTTTTCAAGCTTCTATTCTTTTATTTTTAATTCCTATTGACAAAGTAGGAATTAAAGAGTATAATTCCTATTAGTTTAGTATGAAAAGGAGAAAGTTATGGAAAATGTATATTTTGATAATGCAGCAACTACAAGACTAGATGATGAAGTTTTAAAGGAAATATTACCATATTTAAAAGAGAATTATGGAAATGCATCTTCTATATATAAGCTTGGTAGAGAATCAAGAAAAGCTATTGAAGAAGCAAGAGAAAAAGTTGCAAAAGTATTAAATTGTAAACCTTCTGAAATTTATTTTACTGCTGGTGGTAGTGAAAGCGATAACACAGCAATTAAAGGAATAGCACATAGCTATAAAAATAAAGGAAATCATATTATTACATCAAAAATAGAGCATCCTGCTGTTTTAGAAACTTGTAAAGAATTAGAACAAGAAGGATTTGAAGTAAGTTATATTTCAGTAAATGAAAATGGTATAATAAATTTAGAAGAATTGCAGAATGCAATAAAACCAAATACAATTTTAATTTCAGTAATGTTTGCTAATAATGAAATTGGAACAATTCAACCAATAAAAGAAATTGGAGAAATTGCAAAAAAGCATAATATTTATTTTCATACAGATGCTGTACAAGCTGTTGGAAGTATAAAAATAAATGTGCAAGAATTAAATATAGACAGTCTTTCTTTATCTGGTCATAAATTTTATGCACCAAAAGGAATAGGCGCTTTATATGTAAGAACAGGTGTAAAATTTAAAAAGTATATTTCAGGGGGGCATCAAGAGAGAGGCAAAAGAGCAGGAACAGAAAATGTAGCAGGAATAGTAGGAATTGGAAAGGCATTAGAATTAGCATATTCTTCATTAGAAGAACATAATAAAAAAATTAAAGATTTAAGAGATTATTACGAAACACAGGTAAAAGAAAAAATACCATATATAAAAATAAATGGAGATCCTTTACAAAGACTACCTGGAAACAGTAATATTTCATTTAGATTTATTGAAGGAGAAGGATTGCTTTTAAACTTAGACTTAAAGGGAATTTGTGCTTCAAGTGGTAGTGCTTGTACCTCTGGTTCATTAGATCCATCTCACGTATTACTTGCAATAGGCTTACCACACGAAATTGCACATGGTTCACTTCGTATTTCAATAGGAAAGTATAACACAAAAGAAGAAATTGATTACTTAATAGCAAATTTAGTAGAAATAGTAAATAGATTAAGAAAAATGTCACCTTTATGGGAAGAATTTATTGAAGGAGGAAATAAATAAAAATGGAATATTCCGAAAAAGTAGTAGAACATTATACTAACCCAAGAAATGTTGGAAGAATAGAAAATGCTTCAGGAATTGGAGAGGTTGGAAATCCAGTTTGCGGAGATATAATGAAAGTGTTTATAAAAGTAGAAGATAATATTATAACAGATGTAAAATTTAAAACTTTTGGATGTGGTGCAGCTATTGCAAGCAGTAGTATATCAACAGAAATGATAAAGGGGAAAACTTTAGAAGAGGCGCTTGAACTAAAAAATAAAGATGTTGTTAAAGCTTTAGATGGTCTTCCACCGGTTAAATTACATTGCTCAGTATTAGCTGAAGAGGCAATACATAAAGCTATTGCAGATTTTTATAGAAAAGAAGGAAAATTAACAGAAGAAGAAATAAAAGAAAAATGTAAACTAAAAGAACATCATTGTGAAAATTGTGAAGAATAAGAAGTATTAAGAAAACCACCAAAAAAGCACCAAATAGGTGCTTTTTTGGTGAAGTTAATTGTCATCGTCAAAGTCCGACCAATCAAAATCGTCAAAGTCTGACCAATCAAAAGTGTGGATCTTAGGCACTTGCTTTCCTTTATGACTAGTATCTTCTTCAACAATGTCTAGAAACTCCACATCTTGGACTTCTGCGTTCTGAATCTTATCCTTAATATTTTTCTGAGTAGTAACTATAGAAACAGAACAATCATTATTTTCGCTGGAGTCGCTGGCGTTGCTGGATGCTAAGTGGACTTTTTCTTCTTTTTTCTCTTTTTTCTCTTTTTCCTCTTTTTCCTCGTCATCATCATCGTAATCATAATCTTCAGTTTTTTTCTCTTCTAACTTGTCCCAAATTGCCTCAGTTCTCATTCCAAGATAAAAACTGAATATAGAGATAGGCCACCAAGTTAGAGTTTCATACAGCCAATCGTGGGGCCAATGCTTTATATTGCTGATAACTGAAAACGATAAAATGATAATACCAAAAAAGATAGCTGCGATACAGTGATAGCCTTTTTCTGGAACGGCATCTGCCATTTCAAAACATTCTGTCTCTATCATCATTCCAAAAAAGAATGAAATTATAGAAGGCAGGAACCAAAACATTGTTTTGGCTAAAAAATTGTCAGGCCAGTTGCCTATTTGGCATAATACTGAAATGAATATCAAGATTATAGCCCACATCAATGTACAAACGCCATATTGTTGCAATTTCTTCATAAAATCCTCCCCAAAATTATTTCGGAGGATCACGCCTCCGAAAATTTTTTATAAAAATATTTCAAAGGCGTAACAAAATATGTTACACTTTAATTATACTATATTTTTAAAATAAAGTCAAACTAAGATTCGCTTTAAACGTTTAACAGCTGTATTTTAAGCAAAATTTAATGCTGCATAGCAATTAACTCATCAGCCTTTTCTTGGATAATATATTCATTTTCTACCATAGTAGAAATAACTTTTCTCTGTCTACTTAATGTTAAATCTAAATTAGCAGTAGGGGCATAAACACTTGGTGCATTTGGAATTCCTGCCATCATTGTTGCTTCATATAAATTCATATCTTTAGCATTTTTATCTAAGTATCCATTACAAGCTTCTTCAATACCATAATATCCATCTCCAAAATAAATTGTATTTATATAAAACTCTAAAATTTCATCTTTTTCATAAGCTTTTTCTAAATCATAAGCCATAAAAATTTCAGCTATTTTTCTATATAGAGAGTTTGAATCAGCGCTTATAAAGTATAAATTTTTGGCTACTTGTTGGGTAATAGTGCTACCACCTTCTAAAAGTTCTCCAGAACGTACATTAGAAAATATAGCTCTAGCAATGGCAATGACATCAATAGGACCGTGTTTATAGAAACGATGGTCTTCTACAGAAATTACAGCATTCTTGTAATCAACAGGTAAGCTATTTAATTTAACATAGCTATTGTCAGCTTGTATTTGAGCAATTTTTTCTGATAAACTGATAGTATATAAAGCATCTTTATATAATTTATGACCTTGATATATAATAAATCCGGTTCCAATTAAAATTACAACTAAAATAATAACTATAATTCTTTTTATTAATTTAAACATCAATAAATTCTCCTACATTTAATTTATAAATTCATTATAACGTTAATTTTAATAAAAAGCTACAAAATTCTTAAAAATATATATTATATTTTTATTGACATTTTACTACAATTATCTATATAATTTTATTGGTGATAAATTTGAACGAAACAAAAGAAGAACGTAATATAAAGCTATATCCCATATATAAAATGCTATCCTGGGATTTATTGTTTTATTATTCAATAAATTTTATATTTTTAACTCAAATAAAAGGATTTAGTGCTTCAGATGTATTATTAGCAGAAGCTTTTTATCCTATTTTTAAAGTAGCATTATTAATGCCATTAACAGCATTATCATATAAATTAGGAAAAAGAAAAAGCTTAATAATTGCGAATATGATTAATGCATTTTCAATCTTAAGCTATATTATAGCTCAAAATTTAATATATGTACTATTAGGGCAACTACTATCAGCTATAGCATATAATATTAAAGGTGTTGTTGAAACCAATCTTTTATATGATAGTTTACCTAAAAATGAAGAAAGAGGGCATTTGTTTTCAAAAATAGATGGAAAAGGAAGTTCATGGTATTATTATATAAATGCAATAACTTCTGTAGCTTCAGGATTTTTATATATAATAAATGGATATTTGCCATTTATATTATGCTTAATTTGTTGCATAATCTCTACAATTTTATCTTTTGGATTTGAAGATATATCTAAAACAGGTGAAGAGAAACTTACTACGAAGCAATATCTTAAAAATTTAAAATATTCTTTTAAATATATGTTACAATCTAAGAGACTTAAGTGCTTATTTGCATTTGGAGCAGTTTTTTCTGCTTTATTGTCATTAGTAAGCTTAAGAAGTGGAATTTTAGAACAATTACAAGTTTCTGAACAGTACTTTGGAATAATATTTGCTGCACTTGAAATAATATCAGGAGTTTCAGCCAAAAAACAAAATAAAATACATAATAGATATAGAAATAAAACATTAGGAGTGTTATCTATACCAACAGCAATTTCTTGTATAATATTAGGATTTTTTATGTTAGGAGATTTGCCTTTTGGCGTTATTTTAACAATAGTATTAATTTTATTCTTATTGCAATATATTGCTAAAGGAGCTTTTTACACATTAATAAAAAGATATTTAAATAATTTTACAACATCTTCTCTAAGAGAAAAAATCACTTTAGCATATAATTTAACAGAAAGTTTAGTTAAAGCATTAATAACATTACTTGCTTCTATGATACTTAAAATAACAACAGCTTCAAATGCAATTTTAGTTATAGGATGCATATCAACTATTGTTATAGTTTTATTAATAGATCATATGAGGGATAAAGTAGGGTTAAAGCCAGAAGAATATGAAAAAAAAGAAATTGAATTTTTAGAACTTCATTAAAAATTTAATTGACAAAAAAAGCAAGTTAATAGATAATATAATAAATAAAAAAATAAATATAAATTCAAAAGATATATATACTAAGGAGGAAATTTAAAATGTACGTATTTAACCGTATAACAGTAAATCCACAATTACCTAAAAGAATTGAAAAATTATCAGAAATAGGCTACAATCTTTGGTGGTCTTGGAACACAGAATTTTTAAAATTGTTTAAAATAATTGATATAGACTTATGGGAAAAGGTTGAAAAAAATCCTATTAAATTTTTAAAATTAGTTACTCAAGAAAAACTAGAAGAAGTATCTGAAGATGCAGAATTTCTAAAAGAATATGATAGAGTAGTAGAAAACTATGAAGATTATATGAAAAGTAAAAATACATGGTTCTCTAAAAAATACCCTGACAATAAGGAAGACTTAATTGCATATTTTTCGGCAGAATACGGATTAGATCAAATTTTGTCTATATATTCAGGTGGTCTTGGTATTCTTTCTGGTGATCATTTAAAATCAGCTAGTGACTTAGGAGTGCCTTTAGTTGCAGTAGGTCTTTTATATAAAAATGGATACTTTAATCAAAAAATAAATGGTAACGGAATACAAGAAACAGAATATAATGAAATATCAATAGAAAATTTACCGTTAAAAAAAGTAAAAAATGATAAAGATGAAGATGTAATAATTACTTTAAGATTACCAAAAAAAGAATTACATATAAAAGCTTGGAAAGTTAATGTTGGTAGAGTTGAGCTATATTTATTAGACTCAGACATTGATGAAAACCCTCAAGAATATAGACAAATTACTAAAACTTTATATGGTGGAGACCAAGAAATGAGAATTCAACAAGAAATTGTACTTGGACAAGGTGGAGTTGCTATGTTAAAGGCACTTGGAAAAGACCCTACAGTATATCATATGAACGAAGGACATTCATCTTTCTTAATATTAGAACTTATATATACACTAATGAAAGAAAAGAAAATTTCTTTCCAAATGGCAAAAGATATAGTTTCCTCAAAAACTGTATTTACTACTCATACTCCAGTACCTGCAGGTAATGACATTTTTCCACTTAGTTTAGTTGAAAAATATTTTAAAGATTTTTGGAATAAGCTTGGAATTTCAAAACAAGAATTTTTACAAATGGGAATGAAACCAGATGCTCAATTAGATACGGGCTTTAACATGGGCATACTTGCTCTAAAGGTAGCAGGTAAGAAAAACGGGGTAAGTAAACTTCACGGAGCCGTTTCTAGAGAATTATTTGGTGAAGTATGGCCAGAAATTGCAGCAAATGAATCGCCTATTACTTATGTAACAAACGGAATACATACTTGTTCTTGGCTTTCTCCATATTTAAAGGATTTATATAATAAATATTTAATTCCATATTGGCAAGATAAAATTTATGATGATGAAGTATGGAAAAAAATAGCTGATATACCTAATGAAAAACTATGGGCGGCACATCAACAAAGAAAAGAAAAAATGTTATCTCTTGTAAAAGAAAATACTATTAATAGACTAAGAAGATGTGGCTATCGTTATGACGAAATTATGCCAATAGTATCAGGGCTAGATGTAAACACATTAACAATAGGATTTGCAAGAAGATTTGCAACATATAAAAGAGCTACTCTTATTTTTAAAGATTTAGAAAGAATAACACAAATTTTAAATAATAAAAATTGCAAAATACAATTAATATTTGCAGGAAAAGCACATCCAGCAGATAAAGAAGGTCAAGATTTAATTAAATATATACACGAAATTTCAATGAAACCACAATTTAAGGGAAAAGTATTCTTATTAGAAAACTACAATTTAGCTATGTCTAAATATTTAGTTAGCGGTGTGGATGTATGGCTTAATAATCCAAGAAGACCAATGGAGGCATCTGGTACTAGTGGACAAAAGGCAGCAGTTAATGGTGTTATTAACTTTAGTGTTTTAGATGGATGGTGGGCTGAAGGATATAACTCTAAAAATGGATGGACTATAGGAGATGTTACAGAATATACAGATTATGAAATGCAAGATAGAGCAGATAGTCAAAGTATGTATAATACTTTAGAAAACAAGATTGTTCCAATGTATTATGAAAAAGACAAAAATGGAATACCTACAAAATGGGTACAAACAATGAAAGAAACTATAATGAGTTCAGGTGGAAAATTTAGTACATCTAGAATGTTAACAGACTATGTAGATAAATTATATATTCCATTATGTAATTTATATAACAATTATTATTCTGACTTAGAAAAAGTGGGAGAATTTAATAATTGGAAAGAAAACTTATATAATAATTGGAAAAACATTGAAATTGAACAAAAGAATAATTTGAATAACATAACGCTAGATGCTGGAAACAACATTGAAGTAAATTGTAAAGTAAAATTACCTAATATACAAAAGGAAAATATAGAAGTACAAGTATATTATGGAAGAATTTGCGACAATGGAGTTATAGATGATATTTCTATTATTCCTATGGAACTAAAAAATGCAAATGATGAAGAACGAGTTTATACCTATACAGCAAAAATAAATTTAACAAATGGTGGAAACTATGGATATACTTTTAGAGTAATGCCAAAACATAATATGATATTAGACTCAGCAAATTTAAATTTAGTAAAATGGATTACAAAATGAGAACAACTCAGAAGCTCTCTTTTTGAAGAGAGCTCTTAATATTACATTTAAGGAGAATATAAATATGAAAAAAACAAAAATTATTTGTACATTAGGTCCAGCAGTTGATAATCCGGAGACCTTAGAAAATTTAATACTAGCAGGAATGGATGTCGCTAGAATAAACTTTTCACACGGAAACTATCACGAACAACAAGATAGAATTGAAAATTTAAAAAAAGTAAGAGAAAGAGTTGGAAAGCCAGTAGCTTTAATGTTAGACACAAAAGGACCAGAAATTAGAATTGGAAAATTTGAAAAAGGAGAAATATGGCTAGAAAAAGGAGACACATTTACACTAAAGGAAGAAGAAGTATTAGGAAACAAAGAACAAGTTTCAATTACATATAAAAATCTACATAATGAAGTAAACATAGGAACTACTATATTAATAAATGATGGACTAATAAAAATAGAAATAATTGAAATAAATGGAACAGACATTGTTTGTAAAGTAATAGATGGTGGAAAATTAACTAATACAAAAAGTATTAACATTCCGGGAATGGAAATAAACTTACCAAGCCCAACTGAAAAAGATATTGAAGATATTAAATTTGGAATAAGAGCAGGATTTAATTATATAGCTGCATCTTTTGTACGTACTCAGCAAGATGTATTGAACATAAGAAAAATATTAAAAGAAAACAATGGAGAAAACATAAAAATTATATCAAAAATAGAAAACAGACAAGGAATAAACAACTTTGATGCTATTTTAGATGTATCAGATGGAATTATGGTAGCAAGAGGGGATTTGGGCGTAGAAATTCCCATGGAAGAAGTACCAATTAGACAAAAGGAATTTATAAGAAAGTGTAATAGAGCAGGAAAGCCAGTTATTATTGCAACACAAATGTTAGAATCTATGACTCATAGTCCAAGACCAACTAGAGCAGAAGTAAGCGATGTAGCAAATGCTGTTTATGATATGGCAAACTATGTAATGTTATCTGGTGAAACTGCAATGGGAGAATATCCAATAGAATGTGTTAAAACAATGAGTAGAATTTGTGAAGCCATTGAAAAAACTGATGGATATGAAGTATAGTAAAAAAATATAAAATAGTTAAAAGAACTAGGAAAGCTTTTTTTCCTAGTTCTTTTGTTGTTTAACAAAGTATATTAATAAATAATTATATGTTTTTCACAATTATGCTTTTAATGTCATAAAATGTAATATAAAACAAAATTAAGGAGGAAAATAAAGCATGTTTAATCGTTATAGAAGATGTTGTTGTCAAAATAACTACAATCCAGAAGTTATTGAAACATTATGTAATGATGTAGGAACCACAGCAAATTATGTATCAAATAATTTTGGCTGTGGTTGCGGTTGCAGTTGTGGATGTGACAATATGACAGATAATAGTTGTTGTGAATGTGGTTTTGATGAAGAAGCTAGTGTTTTCCCATCAAATCCAATGTTAGGGCAAAGTTATGTGCCAATACAAGAGATGAATGAAACTTTTACACCTTGTTGTGGATTAAAAATGGGGACAATTTTCCCAGAATTAGTAAGTCCATATGTACCTGGTCAAAGTATGGCTGAAATAGAATATTTAAGAAGGACTAATGAAATTGGAGAGGGGTGTAATGGTTAATGGAAGAACAAAATAGAAATTGTAATTGTGGATTAAATAATATGATGAATAAAAACTGTAATTATACTCCTGAAGGTATAAATGCTGCTTTTGGTTATAATACTCAAGTAGAAATTAACAATCCTTGTGGATGTGGTTGCAAAAATATGGAAGATTCAGAATGTTCTAGAGCAGATATGCTAAATACTATTAAAAGTTTAAATTTTGCAATTATTGAACTAGGATTATATTTAAATACACATCCTGATGATCAAAGAGCTCTATGCTTACACAGAGAATATACTAGACAATTAAAAGATTTAAAAGATAAATATCAAAAAGTTTATGGACCTTTAAGCATTTACTACCCATGTAATAAATGGAGATGGCTTGAAGAACCATGGCCTTGGGAAGGAGGAATTTACTAATATGTGGACTTATAATAAAGTATTGGAATATCCAGTAAAAATAAAATGCCCAAATGCAAAACTTGCTAAATTTATTATTTCTCAATACGGTGGGCCTGATGGAGAATTAGGTGCTTCTCTTCGTTATTTATCTCAAAGATTTGCTATGCCTGACCAAATTTCAAAGGCAGTTTTGAATGATATAGGCACAGAAGAATTGGCGCATTTAGAAATGGTAGGTACTATAGTACATCAACTAACAGAAGGACTATCAATAGATGAAATTAAAGCAGCAGGTTTAGGTGAATATTATACAGACCATGGGGTGGATGTATACCCACAATCAGCTGCAGGAGTACCATTTACAGCAGCATACATTGCAGCAAAGGGAGATCCTATAGCAAATTTACAAGAAGATTTAGCAGCAGAACAAAAAGCAAGAGCGACTTATGAAAAACTAATAGATCTTTGTAGTGATGATCCAGATGTAGTTGATCCATTACGTTTCTTAAGAGAAAGAGAAGTTGTTCACTTCCAAAGATTTGGAGAAGCATTAAGAAATGTTCAAGACAAACTTGCTGAAAAGAGATTCTTTATGAATGGTATGAATAATGATAATAATAACAACTGCGGTTGTAATAGATAAAATTTAAAAATTACTTTTTAAATGAAGTGATAAAATGAAAGCAAACACATTAGAAGATTGCTTTCATTTTTTTGTAATATAATGTGTAAAAAGATATATTAATAAATATATAATTTAACTTCTAATGTAGAATTAATGTAAAAAAACAAAAACACAAAAAAATCACAATATGATAATATATGATTAACAAAGTTAATATATAATTCAAATAACTTATTAAGGAGGAATTAAATGGAAAGTATATTAAAAAGTAAAAAACAATCATTAAAAAGCAATGAATTAATAAGTACAAAAAAATCTTGTGATGAATTTGAAATAATTATGGCAATATATAAAAAAGCATTGGATAGTACTATGCAAAAATTTATAAACCTAAAACGAATGCTAAACGAATGTTATCAATATGATGTAATAACTAATGTAACAGCAAGAATAAAAAGTCCAGAAAGCATAGCAAAAAAAATGCAAAATAAAAAAATAGATATTAATTATGAAAATATGATTGAAAATATTAATGATATTGCTGGAATAAGAATTATTTGCAATTATAAAGATGATATCTATAAAATAAAAAATATTATTAGAGCACAAAAAGACATAAAAATTTTAAAAGAAAAAGATTATATAAAAAATACAAAAAAGAGTGGGTATTCAGCTTATCATATGATAGTAGAAGTTCCAGTACAAATAAAAGAAGAAAGAATATATATAAAAGTAGAAATTCAAATAAGAACAGTATTAATGGACTTTTGGGCAACTACGGAGCACAAAGTAAAATACAAGCCTAGCAAAAAAATATCAAATATAGATTCAATGAAATTATGTATATATGCAAAAATAATAAATACAATAAGTGATAAAATTATGAAAATATATAGAAAATAAAATATAAAAAAATAATTATGGATGAAGTTTAAAAAAATTGTTATTTAGGAACTGTTTATAAAAGGACAGTTCCTGTTTTTTTATTGTATAGGAAAAATTACCAGATTTTTCTTATACAACAAGGTTAGGTTTCCTTGGGCTGTGCAGTTGCGAAGCAACTTGCACAAGTGTGCGTCGAAAGCTTTGCTTTCGCTAACGTACACCTTTCTTATTTTTTTTTGAAATAATAAAACGAATATAATTAAACGAATATAATTAAACTATTCGTTGAAATTTTTTTAAATTAATGATATTATGTAGAAAAATATTAAAAAGAAAGAGAAAAATAAAATGAATAAAACAAAAAGAAAAATATTTAATACAGCAATAAAGTTATTTTCAGAAAAAGGTTATGACAATGCAAGTGTTGAAGACATTACAGCTATAGCAGGCGTGGCAAAAGGCTCTCTATATTATCATTTTGCTAAAAAAGAAGATATATTTGATATGTTGTTACAGGAAGGAATAGGACTATTAAAAAATAGTATAGAAATAAAAACTAAAAAATGTACCAGTTCATTAGATAAAATAAAAGCTGTAATATTAATTGAAATAAAGGTTATAGTTAAATATGAAGACTTTTTAAACGTTGTACTTTCACAAATATGGGGAGAAAAAGAGAAAAACCAAAAATGTAAAAAAGCAGTGTTTGAATACATAAAAATTATTGAAGATATAGTAAAAGAAGGTATTGAGAATGGCGAATTTTACGATGGAGATGTAGAAGCAATAGCTTCTGGAATTTTTGGCGTTACATGTTCAAGCCTTATATACAGACTAAAAAAGAACAGAGAAGTAGACGTAGACAGGGTATACAAAGGGTTTATAGACAATGTAACAAGAACAATAAGTAAAAATTCTAAATAAAAAATATATTAAACTGACCTCTCAGTCTAAAGACATATATCAAAAAGTATGATATAAAATTAATATAAAAACTATATTGGAGGTAAAAAAGATGAAAACAAAAAAGAATTTTGAAGCACAAGAATTTAATAATATTAAGGAGATTATATATAATGCTTCAAAAAAATATAGCGATAAAATAGCATTTACAATAAAACATCAAGAAAATAAAAATGTAGAATATGAAAATATAACATATAAAAAAATGTTAGAAGATATAAATGCTTTAGGAACTGCTTTATTTAGTATAGGAGCAAAAGGAAAAAGAGTTGCCGTAATAGGAAAGAACAGGTATGAATGGGTAATTTCTCACTTGGCAAATTTACTAGGAGGAATAGTATCTGTTCCATTAGATAAAGACTTACAATATGAAGAATTAGAAAATTCTTTAATTAGAAGTGAAGCAGAAATTATAATTTTTGATGATAAATTAAAAGATAATGTTATAGAAATAAAAAATAGTCAAAAAACTAAATTAAAAGAATTTATATGTATGAGCAAAACAGAAGGTTTTAAATGTGTAAAAGACTTAATAACAGAAGGAGAACAACTTTTAAAAACCAATAAAGAATACATAAACACAAAAATTGATGATAACACTATGAGTATTTTATTATTTACATCAGGAACAACATCACAATCAAAAGCAGTAATGCTTTCACAAAAAAACATAGCATCAAACATTTATGCAATGCAGTGTTGCGAGGACATAAGAGATACAGATGTAAATATTGCATTCTTGCCATTTCACCATATTTTTGGGTCAACTTGTATAGTAATGATGCTGTCTTGTGGGGTAAAAACAGTATTTCCAGACGGATTAAGATATATAAAGCAAAACTTAAATGAATATAAAGTTACAATATTTGTAGGAGTTCCAATTTTAGTTGAAGCAATATATAAAACAATAATGAAAGAAATTGATAAACAAGGAAAAACAAAATTAATTAATATAGCAACTAAAATTAGTAATATATTATTAAAATTACATATAGATGTAAGAAGAAAGCTATTTAAACAAATAATAGATGCTTTAGGTGGAGAACTGAGATCTATTATTTCTGGAGGAGCACCAGCAGATCCTGTTATTTCTAAAGGATTTAATAATTTAGGAATAAAAACAGTTCAAGGGTATGGACTAACAGAAACATCTCCTGTAATTGCTGCAGAAGATGATTGGCATATAAAAGCTGGTTCAGTAGGTGTTCCAATGAAAAATGTTCAGGTAGAAATAGTAAACAAAGACGAAAATAACATTGGAGAAATAAGAGTAAAAGGTCCAAATGTTATGCTTGGATATTACGAAATGCCAGAAGAAACTAACAATGTTTTAAAAGATGGATGGTTCTATACAGGAGATTTAGGATATATAGATCCAAAAGGTTTTTTGTTCATAACAGGAAGAAATAAAAATATGATTGTTTTAAAAAATGGTAAAAAAGTATTTCCAGAGGAACTAGAGACAATTGTAAATAGACTAGAATTAGTTTCTGAATCAATGGTATTTGGAATGCCTGATAAAGATGATAAAAATGATGTTAAATTATCAGTAAAAATTGCTTATGACAAAGAAGTTGTGAAAGAAAAATATAAAGACAAAACAGAAGACGAACTATACCAAATTATTTGGGAACAAATAAAGCAAATAAATACTCAATTTCCAAGATATAAACACATACAAAATATGATTTTAAGTAGTGAAGAATTAATAAAAACTACAACTAAAAAAGTAAAAAGACAAGAAGAAATGAAAATAATATTAAACAAATAAAAAGATAAAAAAATAGACTAAGGTCTATTTTTTTTTTGACCTGAAAGCATTGAAAATACATTATACTGACCTCTCAGTCTAAAGACTTTTAATAAATTTTATGATATAGATATTAGAAAAGCATAGAAAATTGAATTAATATCAATTAACCAGGAGAAAAATAAATGAGTGAAAAATTATATAAATATTTAGAAATAACAGATTTAAAAGATATGTTAAAGAAGACAAAAAAAATGTATGGAGAGAAACCAGCATATAAAATAAAGATAGAAGAAGGAAAATATAAAATATTTACACATAATGAAGTAAGAAATATGATAGACAGTTTAGGAACAGCGCTAATAAGCTTAGGATTAAAAGGAAAAAAAATAGCAATAATAGGAGAAAATAGGTATGAATGGGAAATAGCATATTTATCTATAGTTTGTGGAACTGGAATAGTAGTACCATTAGACAAATCACTACCAGAAAACGAATTAGAAAATTTAGTTGAAAGGTCACAGGTAGAGGCCATATTTTATTCAAGTAAATATGAAGAGTCAATAAATAAAATAAAATATAATCAAAAAAACAAACTAAAGCATTTAATATCTATGGATTTGAATTTACACAAAGAAGGGGTATATTCGCAAGCAGAATTAATTGAAAGAGGAAGAATTTTGCTAGACGAAGGAAATAGAGATTTTTTAGATGCAAAAATAAATCCAGAAGAAATGAGTATAATGTTATTTACTTCAGGAACTACATCTAAATCTAAAGTAGTTTGCCTTTCCCATAAAAATATATGTTCAAACTTAATGGATATTGCAAGTGTACTAGACGTAAACTCAGATGATACTTTGCTTTCAGTTTTGCCAATACATCATGTTTTTGAATGTACAGTAGGATTTCTTTTTGCCCTATATAAAGGAGCTCAAACTGTATTTTGCGACGGAATAAGGCACATAATAGAAAATTTAAATGAATATAAGGTTTCTGTTATGGCTTGTGTTCCTAGTTTATACGAAGGAATATTTGCAATTATTAGAAAAAAACTAGAAAAAGAAGGAAAGCTTCAAGAAATTTTAGAAAATGAAGAAAAATACAAAAATGCATCAATGCAAGAAAAAAAAGAAATATTCAAAGATGTCCATAATATAGTAGGAGGAAAAATTAAGCTATTTATAAGTGGAGCAGCGGCATTAGACCCTAAAATTGAAGAAAAATACAGAGCATTGGGATTTAATTTAGTCCAAGGATATGGTCTAACAGAAACTTCACCTGTTGTTGGAGTGGGAAACAATAAATATTATAGAATAGGTTCAATAGGAAAAACAGTTCCTAGTGTACAAGCAAAAATTGTAGATGAAAATGAAGAAGGAATAGGAGAACTAATAGTAAAAGGACCAAACGTAATGTTAGGATACTACCAAAATGAAGAGGCAACAAAAGAAGTCATAAAAGACGGATGGTTTTATACAGGAGATTTAGCCAAAATAGATAAAGATGGATATATTTATATTTGTGGAAGAAAAAAGAGTGTAATAGTTTTAAAAAATGGAAAAAATATATTTCCAGAGGAAATGGAGAACTTAGTAAATAAAATTGAAGGTGTAAAAGAATCTTTTATTTATGGAAAACAACAGTCAGAGGACAAAGAGGATATAAAAATTAATGTCCTAATAGTATTTGACAGAGAGATAATAAAAGATGTTTATAAAATACAAAGCGATCAAGAAATATATAAAGTGATATCAACAAAAATAAAAGAACTAAACAGAAAAATGCCACAATATAAAGCAATTAGAGGAATAATGCTAACTGAAAAAAGTTTAATAAAAACTACAACAAATAAAATAAAAAGGCAGGAAAATTTAGATGCAATTAACAAATTTAAAAACTAATTTTTTAGGAAAAAACTTTATTTTTTATGAGCAAATAGATTCAACACAAGATGAAATATGGAGAAGAATAGAAAATAAAAGCATAAAAAACGGAACTGTAATAATGGCAAATATTCAAACTAATGGTAAAGGTACGCACGGAAGGATATGGCACACAGATGAAAAAAATAATATAGCATTTTCAGTATTTATACAATTTGACTGTAATGTTAAAAAATTAGATGGAATAACTATTAAAATTGCTCAGATCATACTAGAGATTTTTAAAAATAAATATGGAATAACTTTAGAAATAAAAAAGCCAAATGATATTGTATATAAAGGAAAAAAGCTAGGAGGAATTTTAACACAAATAAAAACGATAAATGAACAAGCAAAATATTTAGTAATTGGCATAGGGATTAATACTAATAAAAAAGAGTTTTCGGAAGACATTAAAGACATAGCAACATCTATAAAAAAAGAATTTGGGATACAAGTAAACACAAAAGATTTTGTCTGTGAATTTTGCAATATATTTGAAAAAGAAATAATAAAAAGAAAGGAAACTTAATATGAAAATAGGATACTTATTTCCAGGACAAGGGGCACAAAGTGTTGAAATGGGAAAAGACTTATATGAAGAATATGAAATAGTAAGAAATATATATAATAAAGTGAAAAAAATTACAGGAATAGATATAGCAAAACTATCATTTGAAGGACCAGAAGAAACTTTAAATGAAACTAAAAATACACAACTTGCAATACTTACCAATTCATTAGCTATTTTAGAAATTTTAAAACAAAACAACATAAAACCAGAAATATCAGCAGGTTTAAGCTTAGGAGAATATACAGCATTAATAAATGCTAATGTAATTTCATTTGACGAAGGTGTAAAACTAGTTCAAAAAAGAGGAGAATATATGCAAAACCTTCTACCAAATGGAGACTGGCAAATGGCAGCAATAATTGGAATGAGTGAGGAGCAAGTGAACGAAATTTGTAAAAAAGTAAAATCAGGTTTTGTAGTACCAGCTAATTATAACTGTGTTGGTCAAATCGCTATTTCAGGAGAAAAGAAAGCTGTACTAGAAGCGCAGCAAATTGCAAACAAAATGGGAGCAAAAAAAGTAATAATATTAAAAACAGCGGGACCATTTCATACACAAAAACTATTAAATAGTTCAAATGCACTAAGAAGAGAACTAGAAAATATTACAATAAATAAATTTAACTCAAAAGTAATTAAAAATATAGATGGGGAATTTTACAAAGATACAGACAATATAAAAGATATTTTAGCAAAACATATAATAAGCCCAGTGAGGTTTTCTAGAACAATAGAAAATATGATTTCAAATGGTATTGATACTTTTGTTGAAATTGGGCCAGGTAAAACACTATCTGGATTTGTAAAAAGAATGCCAACAGAAAAACAATTAAAAATATTTAATATAAATAATGTGGTAAATTTAAAAGAAACAATAAAATACATAAAGGAGGAAGGTATAAATGAATAAGGTGGCTTTTATAACAGGAGCTACAAGAGGTATTGGTAGACAAATAGCTGTAACATTTGCACAAAATGGTTATGATATAGCAATTAACTATAGAAATGAAAACCAAGATTTAGAAGATACTAAAAAAGAAATAGAAGCAAAAGGAGCTAAATGCTTTGCTGTTCAAGGTGATGTGTCTAATTTTGAAGATTGTGAAAATTGTGTAAAAGATATAATACAAGAATATGGAAAAATAGATGTTCTAGTAAACAATGCTGGAATTACAAAAGATACATTATTAATGAGAATGAAAAAAGAAGATTTTGAACAAGTAATAGATGTAAATTTAATAGGAACATTTAATGTAACAAAAAATGTTATTAATTATATGCTAAAAGCCCGCTCTGGAAGAATTATAAACATATCTTCAGTTGTAGGAATATCAGGAAATGCAGGACAAACAAATTATGCTGCATCAAAGGCAGGAATAATAGGTTTTACTAAAAGTTTAGCAAAAGAGGTTGCATCAAGAAATATATTAGTAAATGCAGTTGCACCTGGATTTATAGAGACTAATATGACTGAAGTATTAAAAGAAGAAGTAAAAGAAAATATTGCAAAACAAATACCATTAAATAGAATGGGAACAGTGCAAGATGTAGCAAATGTTGTAAAATTTTTAGCATCCGATGAAAGTTCATATATAACAGGTCAAGTTATTAATGTTGATGGTGGAATGCTAATATAAAGGAGAAAAACAAAAATGGAAAAAAGAGTAGTTATAACAGGTATGGGAGCAATAACTCCAATAGGAAAAGATGTTGATAAAACTTGGGAAGAAATAAAAAATAAAAAATGTGGTATTGACAATATTTCTTTATTTGATGCTTCTAATTTTAAAACAAGCTTAGTAGCAGAAGTAAAAAAATATGAACCATTAGATTACTTTGAAACAAAACAAGCCAAAAGACTAGATAGGTCATCTCAATTTGCAATAATAGCAGCAAGAGAAGCGGTTAAAGATAGTGGAATAACAAAAGAAAACACAGATTATGATAGAGTTGGAATTTTTGTAAGTTCTGGAATAGCAGGACTTACTACAATTCAAGAACAATGCAAAATTGGCTGTACAAAAGGAAATAGTAGAGTATCTCCAATGTTTATACCAATGTCAATAGCAAATATGCCTGCAGGAAATATTGCAATAGAATTTGGTTTTAAAGGAGAATCTATGGCAATATTAACTGCCTGTGCATCTTCTACACACGCTATAGGTGAAGCATATAAAAGCATAAAACAAGGATATGAAGATGTAATAATCGCTGGCGGAACAGAAGCATCTATATGTGAAATGGGAATTGCTGGATTTGAAAATATGAAAGCATTATCTAGTGCAACAAATAAAAATAGAGCTAGTATTCCATTTGACAAAGAAAGAAATGGATTTGTAATGGGAGAAGGTGCTGGAATTTTAGTAATGGAAGAATTAGAACACGCTATTAAAAGAAAAGCTACTATTTATGCAGAACTTATAGGCTTTGGTTCTACTACAGATGCTTATCACATAACTTCTCCTTGCCCAGACGGAGAAGGTGGCGCAAAAGCCATAATTAGAGCTATAAAAGATGCAAACATAAAACCAGAAGATATTAATTATATAAATGCACACGGAACTTCTACTCATCTAAATGACTTAACTGAAACTATGGCTATAAAAGCAGCGTTAGGAGATGCTAGCAAAAAAGTAATAGTAAGTTCAAGCAAAGGAAATGTAGGTCATTTATTAGGAGCAGCAGGTGCAGTAGAAGCTATAATTTGTGTAAAAGCAATACAAAATAAATTGGTGCCACCTACAATAAATTACAAAGAAAAAGATGAAGAATGTGATTTAGATATAGTTCCTAATGAGCTAAGAAAATCAGAATTAAATATTGTAATGTCTAATTCATTGGGATTTGGAGGACACAATGCTTGCATTATATTAAAAAAATATATGGAGGAATAAAAAATGGAATATGAAAAAATTAAGCAATTAATAGATGATATGGGGAATTCTAAATTAACAGCTATTGACATAGAATTTCCGGATGGAACAAAAGTGAGTATAAAAAAAGAAGCAGAAAAAATAATTGAAAACAAAAAAGTAGAAGAACCAGTTTATAATAAAGAGGTAATTAACAGTAAAGATGAAAATGAGAAAAAAGGTAATATTGTAAAATCTCCAATGGTAGGAACTTTTTATATAAAACCATCACCAACATCAGCACCATATACTGAATTAGGAAAGGACGTAAAAGTAGGAGATACACTTTGTATAATTGAAGCTATGAAGTTAATGAACGAAATAGAATCTGAATATACAGGGAAGGTTACTGAAATATTTGTAGAAGACGGTAAATCTGTGGAATATGGCACACCTTTATTTAGAATAGAATAGGAGAAGAAAATGTTAAATAAAGAAGAAATTAAAAAAATTATACCTCAAAGAGAACCATTTTTAATGATTGATGAAGTAGAAAATTGTATACCAGGAGAAAGTGCTATAGCCTATAAAAATGTAGATGAAGCTGAATGGTACTTTAAAGGTCATTTTCCAGGCAACCCTATAATGCCAGGAGTTTTAATTACAGAAAGCTTAGCACAAACTGGAGCTGTTGCAATTCTTTCAATGGAAGAAAACAAAGGAAAGAATGCTTTGTTTGGTGGAATTGACAAAATGAAATTTAAAAAAATGGTAGTTCCAGGGGACAGATTAAAATTAGAAGTAAAAATTATTAAAAGGAAAGGACCTATTGGCATAGGAGAAGCTATAGCAACAGTAGAGGGAAGAACAGTTGCAAAAGGGGAGCTTACATTTGCTTTAGTATAAAGCAAGAAAGGAGACTATAAAGGAATGAATAAAATATTAATTGCAAATCGCGGAGAAATTGCAGTACGAATTATTAGAACTTGTAAAGAAATGAATATAAAAACAGTAGCAATTTATTCTGAAGCTGATAAAGATGCATTACACACTCGCTTGGCAGATGAAGCTATTTGCATTGGACCTGCTATATCTACAAAAAGCTATTTAAATATAAAAAATATTGTTGAAGCAGCTTATATAACAGGAAGTGATAGTATACACCCAGGTTTTGGATTTTTGTCAGAAAACTCTCAATTTGCAAAAATATGTGAAGAATCTAATATAAAATTTA
>JBJFEZ010000003.1:0-21448 GCA_051891195.1 Clostridia bacterium | reverse complement strand
AACTCGTCATTCTTCGAACCACTTGTATGCTCTAAACTAACATATTTATAGGCTTTATAATATGTAAATAGGCTGTAAATTGTAACAAATTTACAAAAAAACAGAAACCGATTTATTATTCATTAATAAAAACACTTGAATTTTACCCAAAAAGAATATATAATTTAAAACATATTCATAAAGGAGATGATATTTAATGAAAGTATCTAAAGAAGAATTATTACACATTGCAAACTTAGCAAACTTAAACTTACCAGAAGACCAAATAGATACATATTTATTACACTTACAAGATATTTTGAATTTTGCTAATATTGTAAGCAGGGCTCCTGTAGAAGGATTAGCAGAAACAATAGGAACAAACGATAAATATAATGTTTTTAGAAAAGATGAAATAAAAACTTTTGAAAACCAAGAAGCATTATTAGCAAATGCTCCAGATAAAGAAAGAAATATGTTTAAAATTCCAAAAGTAATTCAATAAGAAAACAATAAAAACTTAAGAAGGGAAGATATATATATATGAATATTACAGATTTAACTGTACACGAACTTCAAGAAAAATTGAAAAATAAAGAATTAAGCTCTACTCAAATTACAAAAGCATATGTAGACAAAATAAATAAAAATGAAAAAGATGTACAAGCTTTTATTACACCTCTAACAGAAGAGGCAATAAAAAAGGCCGAAGAAATAGATAAAAAAATAGCAAATGGAGAAATAACAAATAGCCTAGCAGGAATACCAATAGGCATAAAAGACAATATTTGCACAAACGGAATAAAAACAACGTGTGCCTCTAAAATGTTAGAAAATTTTGTAGCACCATATGATGCAACGGTTATGCAAAAAATAAATAAAGAAAACATGATTAATTTAGGTAAATTAAATATGGATGAATTTGCAATGGGAGCTTCTACAGAATATTCATATTTTTATACAACTAAAAATCCTTGGAACTTAAACACTGTACCGGGAGGATCATCAGGAGGTTCTGCAGCAGCGGTTGCGGCAAACTTAGTTCCTTGGGCATTAGGATCAGATACAGGTGGCTCAATAAGGCAACCAGCAAGTTTTTGCGGAGTAGTAGGATTAAAACCAACCTATGGTTTAGTATCTCGTTATGGACTAGTAGCTTTTGCATCTTCTTTAGACCAAATAGGACCAATAACAAAAGATGTAACAGATAGTGCAATACTATTAAATGTTATAGCTGGGCACGATGAAAAAGATACAACTTCTGCTAATATAGAAAAAAAAGACTATACTAAAGCACTAAAAAATAATGTAAAAGGACTAAAAATAGGAATACCAAAAGAGTATTTTGGGGATGGAATAAATAAAGAAGTAAAAGAAAAATTAGAACAAGCAATTCAGCAATATAAAGAATTAGGAGCCACAGTAGAAGAATTTTCACTAAATATTGCAGACTATGCTTTAGCTACATATTACATTATTGCATGTGCAGAAGCAAGTTCTAACTTAGGAAGATTTGACGGTATACGTTACGGACATCGTACACAAAACTTTACAAACTTAAAAGAACTATTCAAAAATTCAAGAAGCGAAGGTTTTGGCAGTGAGGTAAAAAGAAGAATTATTTTAGGGACTTATGTATTATCTTCAGGATATTACGATGCATACTATAAAAAAGCACAACAAGTAAGAACACTTGTAAAACAAGAATTTGACAAAGCTTTTGAAAAATATGATGTATTATTAACACCAACATCACCAACAGTAGCATTTGAAATTGGTACAAAATCAAACAATCCATTAGAAATGTATTTAGCAGATATTTGTACTGTTTCTGTAAATATTGCAGGACTTCCAGCCATTTCAATTCCTTGTGGAGTAGATAGTAATGGTATGCCAATAGGAATGCAATTAATAGGAAATCGCTTTGCAGAAGAAACTATTTTAAATGCGGCATATACTTATGAGCAAACTTTAAATTTCAGAAATAAATATAAACCAGTTGTAGGAGGGGAAGAATAATGTCAATAGAAGATTATGAAGTAGTTATTGGACTAGAAGTACATGCAGAACTTTCTACTAAAACAAAAATATTTTGTAATTGTAAAACAGAATTTGGAGCTGAACCAAACACACATATATGCCCAATATGTACAGCAATGCCAGGAGCACTTCCAGTATTAAATGAAAAAGTGGTAGAATATGCAGTAAAAGCAGGATTAGCAACAAAATGTGAAATATCAAGAGACTGCAAAAATGATAGAAAAAATTATTTTTATCCAGACCTTCCTAAATCGTACCAAATATCACAATTTGATAAACCACTTTGTGAGCACGGATATGTAGAAATTGAAGAAGAGGGTCAAAGAAAAAAAATAGGAATAACAAGAATACATATTGAAGAAGATGCTGGTAAATTAAACCATAATGAATTTGGAAATGGCAGCTTAGTTGATTTAAACAGAGCAGGCGTACCACTTATTGAAATTGTATCAGAACCAGATATGCGTTCAAGTAAAGAAGCAGAAAGCTATTTAAGAAAAATAAAATCAATATTAGAATATATTGAAGTTTCAGACTGCAAAATGCAAGAAGGATCTTTAAGAGCAGATGTTAATGTTTCTGTTAGAAAAAAAGGTGCAAAGGAATTTGGAACACGTACAGAAATGAAAAACATGAACTCTTTTAGATCTATTGTAAGAGCCATTGAATATGAAGCAAAAAGACAAGCAGAAGTAATAGAAAATGGTGGAAAAATTTATCAAGAAACATTAAGATGGGATGATATATCAGGAAGAACATTTTCAATGAGAGACAAAGAAGACGCACAAGACTATAGATATTTTCCAGAGCCAGATTTAGTTGCTATACGTTTGTCAGAAGAATATATTGAAAACATAAAAAACAATTTGCCAGAATTACCAGAAAGCAGAAAACAAAGATATTTAGAAGAATACAAATTATCTGAAAAAGATGCTAAAATGTTAACATCTTCAAAACATATGTCAGATATGTTTGAACAAGCTTTAGAAATATGTAAAAACGCAAAAGCAGTAGCCAACTGGATGTTATCAGACGTTTCAAGAATACTAAATGAAAAAGAGCTAGAAGCAGACCAAATACCATTTACAGCACAAGAACTAGCTAAAATGATTAAGTTAATTGATAATGGAACAATAAGTTCTGCTATTGGTAAAAAAGTACTAGAGGAATTGTTTGAAAATCCAAAAGATCCAGAAGAAATTATAAAAGAAAACGGTTGGATTCAAATTTCAGATGAAGGAGCTATTAAAGAAGTAGTAATGAAAATTTTAGAAAACAACCCTCAATCTATTGCAGATTTTAAAGCAGGAAAAGACAGAGCATTAGGATTTTTAGTAGGTCAAGCAATGAAAGAAACAAAAGGAAAAGCAAATCCGCAAATGCTTAACAAAATGTTCTTAGAAGAATTAAACAAATAAAAGTAGCTTTTGCTACTTTTATTTGTTTAATTCTTTATAAAATTTATTAAAAGCAAAACCACAAATAACAAACCCTACCATAAAAAACAAACTGGTTTTAAATAAAGAAATACCAGTACTATATAAAATGGGATATGTATAGCCAAAATCATATGCTAGTAAAATTAAACTAGCCCAAATATTAAATATAAAAGAGAACTTAATTCCAGACTTCATTAATTTTAATATAGAAGAATCCATTTCTTTAAATTCCATTAATAATTGATTCATATTAATTACCTCACTATCTAACTAATATAATATTAACATAAAATAATACAAAAAACAAAGGTAATTATTACCAATAATTATATATTAGTATTTTGTTTTAATTATTACACAATTACAAAAAAAGAACACTTTTTAAAGTGTTCATATTTCTAAAAAAACTGTGCACAATTTTTTTAGCTTAAGCATTCATTGCATTTAACTTTTTAGCCATATTAGATTTTTTTCTAGCAGCTGTATTTTTAACAATAATACCTTTAGTACAAGCTTGATCTACTTTTTTAGTAGCTAAAGCAAACAAGCTAGTTGCTTCTTCTTTATTTCCAGCTTCTACAGCTTGTTCAAATTTCTTAACAGCTGTTTTATAGGCTGATTTAACCATATTATTTCTAAGAGTTTTATTTTCAATAACGCTAACACGTTTGATTGCTGATTTAATATTTGGCATATTTTGCACCTCCCTTTTAAGTAACGTTCATAAACTAACATTGTCTATTATAACACGCAAAATAGGTTTTGACAAGAGCTTTACAAAATATTTTCTATTCACACGTTACTTTGTTAGTTAGCAGATAAAAAATAAAACACAAAAATTCGCAAGAACTATTTACAAAGTAAAAAATTACATGTAGAATGAAATAGTAAAAAGTATGAAAAAGTAAAATCACTTTTATAGCACATTGAAAATTAAATACAAACAAAAAGCTAGAATTAGTATTTAGCCAGAGAAAATGTGTATAAAAGTGAGAAAGATGAGAATACTAATAAAAAAAAGAGTAACAGAAGCACAAAAAACAAAAAGATAAAAATAAAAAGCAAGGAGGAAAAAAGAGAATGACAAAAGAAAAACAAAATAGTAAAGGTATAACCCTAATAGCGCTTGTAGTAACTATAGTGGTGCTACTAATTTTAGCAGGGATAACAATAACAGCAGCAATAGGAAATAATGGATTAATAACAAGAGCAAAAACCGCAGCAGAAAAAACAAATCAAGCAGTTCAAAATGATATATCAGAAATGGAAGAATATGATCAAGAGCTAAAAGATTTGTTAGATGAAATGAAACCAATTTCAATAGAAAGTTTAATGAAAAAAGTAGCAACAAAAAATGAAACAGTATATGACAAATACGGAAATAAAATAACAGTACCAAAAGGGTTTAAAATAGTAACACCAGCAGAAGACAGTACAGTAGTATATGCATATGATAAAGAAAATGAAACATCAACAAACATACCAGTAGTACAAGATGGAATAGTAATTCAAGATAGTGCAGGAAATCAGTTTGTATGGATACCAGTAGGGGAAATAAAAAATGATGCAACAGAAAATACAACAAATAAAACAACAATAATATTAGGAAGATACACATTTAATACAGGAAGTTATGATTGGGATAATGAAGTACTTACTGGAACAGGTAAAGAGACATTGAAGCAAGCAGCATATACAGATGAAAATGCAACAAATTATACAAACACAGTAAAAATAGGTTATTTTCAAGAAGATAGTACACCAAGAGAAGGTCTAGTAGATGATTCAGATCACTTAAATGATTTAAATGCAACAGCAAAAGATTTAGCAAGTTTTGTAAATAGTGTAAAAACAAAAGGAGGATATTACATAGCAAGATATGAAGCTAGCTATGGGAGTGGGTATAATAGTAGTGGAACAACAGATGCTTTAAAATATGCAAATGCCAAACCATTATCAAAGCCATCAACAGCAAATAGTGAAGACAGTATGGATTATACACCAGGAACTTTATGGAATTATATAACACAGCTAAATGCAGCAAAAGTAGCAAGAAATATGTATGCAGGAAATAAAGATATAAATAATAATGAAGTAGGGGTAGAAAGTGACTTAATAAATAGTTATGCGTGGGATACAGCAATAGTATTTATACAAAAGTACTCTAGCAATACAGCATATTCAATACAAAATTCAAAAAATACAGGTAGTTTAGCAAACACAGGAGAAAGACCAGGAACAACAGATAAAGTATGTAATATATATGATATGGCAAGTAACATTACAGAATGGACAACAGAATATTCTACTTACACGTATAACGGTTATGCTCGTTCTTGCGGGAGTAGAGGAGGGGAATACAGCGACAGAAGCAACACCTGGACAGAACGCAGGGGCAACTACTATGCGGATGACAGCAACAACGGCCGTACTTTCCGTCTCACACTTTATATAAAATAGTTCTGAGTCCTGTAGGCAATAGACCAAAAGAAGAAAATATAATAGGAAATTATGCTAAATTGGTTTAAAGAAGTATAGGTTTAAAATAGATATGTCACAATAAGTTGAAAAATAAAAATAGGAAATACCAAAATGAAGTGAACCCAAAATATTAGACAAAAAAGTTTAATAAGGAGGGTTCTTTTCTATGGGAAAAATTAGATATGAATATTTTGAAGTTATACAGGTGTTAAGTATAGTAAAAATTTGATACAAATTTTAAGGCACTCTTTTTTATTATGTAAAATATAAAAAATAAAATGGTGAATTAAAAAAAGTAAAATCTATTTAGAAAAAGTAATTCTAATTACCGATTAAAAGCTACTTAAAAATACAAAGATAAAAAATGCATAAAAATATAATATATAGTAAGCATTCACACAAATTTCACACAAATTTTTAGCAATAAATATTGACAACTGCTAAAAATGGTTATAATATATATAAAGTTTAGCAATCAAAACCAATAATTGCTAAAATGTAATAATAAGAAGGTGAAAATGTGTTAGATAATAGAAAAAAGAAAATATTACAAGCAATAATAGATGAATATATTAACACAGCTGAACCTGTAAGCTCTGGAACATTAGTACAAAAATATAATTTAGAATGTAGTAGTGCTACAATTAGAAATGAAATGGTAGAGCTAGAAAAAGAAGGATATTTAGATAAACCACATACATCTAGCGGAAGAATGCCATCAGCAAAAGGATATAGACTATATGTAGATGAATTATTAAACGAAGACAATATTAGTTTGGAAGAAATAAAATATATTCAATCCAAATTAGAAACTAGAGTAAATGAAATTGAAGAGCTAACAAAAATTGCTACAAATACTTTGTCTGAAATAACACATTATACATCTGTTGCCATTGGACCTAGAACTGAATTTCAAAACATAGAAGAAGTAAAATTTGTATTATTAGGAACACGAATGCTAATGGCAGTAATATTAACAGACACAGGAATTATTAAGGAAACTATTATTAAATTTGATGAAGACATTACAGAAGAGCAAGTAAATACACTAAATTTTATATTTAATAATAAATTAAAAGGAAAGCCAATACAAGCAATAGACAAACCTTTAGAAGAATATATATTTTCAGAAATGAATTATAGTTTAAAAGTAATTAAACCAATAATGGATCAACTAGGCAAGGTGATAAACGAAGAATCTAAAGTATATTTAGAAGGCGCAAACAAAGCCTTTGAACTACCAGAATTTAAAAGCTTAGAAGTAGCAAAAAATTTTGTTAACTTAATTGACACAAAACAAGTAATGGTAGATTTATTAAACACAGGATTTGCTCAAGACATTAATGTATATATTGGAGATGAAAAGGACAATAAACAACTAAAAGACTTCAGTATTATTACATTTAAACATCGTTACCAGGATAAAGACTTAGGAACCATTGGAATTATAGGACCAAGAAGAATGGATTACTCAAAAGTTATTTCAGTTATGAAGTATATTAGTAAGAAAATAAATGGAGAGTAAAAAATAAAAGGAAAGGAAGGATAAAACAAAATGGCAGAAGGAAAACATTCTATAGAAAAAAACAAAAAAGAAGAGATACAAGAGAAAAAAGAGGAAGTAAATACAAACAAGAGTGATGAAATAATAGAAGTAAAAAAAGAAAATGAAACACTAAAAATTAAGTTAGATGAAATAGATGATAGACTAAAAAGAGTTGCTGCTGAATTTGACAATTATAAAAAGAGAAGTGAAAAAGAAAAAGTAAATCTATATGGCTCTATTATGGGGGATATAGTATTAAGCTTTTTACCTATAATAGACAATTTAGAAAAAGCAGTAGAAAGTAAAACAGAAGATGAAAGTTATAAACAAGGAGTTGAATTGGTATTAAAACAATTTAAAGACGTACTAGCATCTAAAGGGGTAACAGAAATTGAATCAGTAGGAAAAACTTTTGACCCTGAGCTTCACGAAGCAGTAAGTGCTGTTATAGACGAAAACTTGGGAGAAAAAGAAATAAAAGAAGAATATAGAAAAGGCTACAAAATAGGCGACAGAGTTATAAGACACTCAATGGTAGTAGTAGCAAATTAAAAATATTTTCAAGATTTTAATTTTAAAAAATAAATAAATAAAAAAGCTAAAAGGACTAGAAAAACTGAGAACATAGTTGCAAAAACAAAATGTGTCCCAGAAACGACAAAATGTCGCAATAAGAAACGTCCCTAAAGCGACAAAAAAGAAAGGAAGATTTATTATGGGAAAAATTATAGGTATTGACCTAGGAACAACAAACTCATGCGTAGCAGTAATGGAAGGAGGAGAACCAGTTGTAATTCCAAATGCAGAAGGAAACAGAACAACACCATCTGTTGTTGCATTTTCAAAAAATGGAGAAAGATTAGTAGGACAAATTGCAAAACGTCAAGCTGTTACTAATCCAGACAATACTGTAATCTCAATAAAAAGAGATATGGGTACAAACAGAAAAGTAAAAATTGAAGGAGATGAATTTTCTCCACAAGAAATATCAGCAATGATTTTACAAAAATTAAAAACAGATGCTGAAAATTATTTAGGACAAAGTGTTACACAAGCTGTTATTACAGTACCTGCTTACTTTAGCGATAGCCAAAGACAAGCAACAAAAGATGCTGGTAAAATTGCAGGTCTAGAAGTATTAAGAATTATAAACGAACCAACAGCAGCAGCTTTAGCATTTGGTATGGATAAAGAAGACCAAGATCAAAAAATAATGATATATGACTTAGGTGGAGGAACATTTGATGTTTCAATACTAGACATTGGAGATGGAGTATTTGAAGTATTAGCAACAAACGGAAACACAAAACTTGGTGGAGATGACTTTGATGATAGAATTATAGGCTACTTAGTATCTGAATTCAAAAAAACAGACGGTATTGATTTAACAGCAGATAAAATGGCTATGCAACGTTTAAAAGAAGCAGCAGAAAAAGCTAAAATAGAACTTTCTGGTGTACAACAAACACAAATTAACTTACCATTTATTACAGCAGATGCTACAGGACCAAAACATATGGACATTACTTTAACAAGAGCAAAATTTGAAGAATTAATTGGTGACTTAATTGAAGCTACAAAAATTCCAGTAGAAAAGGCCATGAAAGATGCAGGTGTAACAGCAGCTGACCTACACAAAGTATTATTAGTAGGTGGTTCTACAAGAGTGCCAGCCGTTCAAGAAGCTGTAAAAAAACTTACAGGAAAAGAGCCTGATAAAGGAATTAACCCAGACGAATGTGTTGCTATAGGTGCAGCTATTCAAGGTGGAGTATTATCAGGAGATGTAAAAGACTTAGTATTATTAGATGTAACACCATTATCACTTGGTATTGAAACATTAGGTGGAGTGTTTACAAAGTTAATTGAAAGAAATACAACAATACCAACTAAAAAATCACAAATATTCTCAACAGCAGCAGATGGTCAAACAAGTGTTGAAATTCACGTGTTACAAGGAGAACGTGAAATGGCTGCAGATAACAAAACATTAGGAAGATTCCAACTAACAGGAATTCCTGCAGCTCCACGTGGAGTACCACAAATTGAAGTAACATTTGATATTGATGCAAACGGAATTGTACACGTATCAGCTAAAGATATGGCAACAGGAAATAGTCAACAAGTAGCAATTACTGCAAGTACTAACCTTTCTGATGAAGATATTGAAAAAGCAGTAAAAGACGCTGAAGCACACGCTGCAGAAGATAAAAAGAGAAAAGAAGAAATTGAAGCTAGAAATAATGCAGAAAGTTTAGTATATAACTGCCAAAAAACTATGGATGAACTTGGAGACAAAATAAGCGGAGAAGAAAAAGCAAAAGCAGAAGCTGAAATTGATAATGTAAAAAAAGCATTAGAAGGATCAGATGTTGAAGCTATTAAATCTGCAACAGAAAAATTAACAACAGTATTTTACTCTATAACAGAACAACTATATAAACAAACAGCAGCACAACAACCTAATCAAGAGCAACCTGCAGAAGAAAATACACAAGACAATACTCAAGATGGAAACAATGAATAAAATGCATATTTTGTGCCTTAGAAAAGGAATGTGAATAAAAATGGCAAGTAAAAGAGATTATTATGAAGTACTTGAAGTAAATAAAAATGCAACTGATGAGGAATTAAAAAAAGCATACAGAAAATTAGCTAAAAAATATCATCCAGATGCAAATCCAGATAATAAAGCAGAGGCAGAAGCAAAATTTAAAGAAGTAAATGAAGCTTATGAAACTCTTTCAGATCCACAAAAAAGAAGAATGTACGACCAATTTGGAGCAGATGGTCCACAAGGATTTGGTGGAGCAGGAGGACCATTTGGAAATGGAACTTACACATATTCTACAGGATTTGATGGATTTAGTGATTTTGGAGATTTAGGAGATATTTTTTCATCCTTCTTTGGAGGAGGTTTTGGTGGAAATGCCAAAACATCTAGACAAAATGGACCTAAAAAAGGAGCTGATTTACGTTATGATTTAGAAATAAGCTTTGAAGAATCATTTTTAGGAACAGAAAGATATGTTACTCTTAACCGCCACGAAATCTGTAACACTTGCCACGGAGAAGGTACAAAACCAGGCACCCATCCAGAAACTTGTAGTGTATGCCACGGAAGTGGACAAATAAAACAGGTGCAAACTACAATTTTAGGGCAAATGCAAACAACAAGAACTTGTACTAATTGCCACGGAACAGGAAAAGTAATAACAAATCCTTGTGAAAGTTGTAAAGGAAAAGGAACTATTCGTAAACAAGTAAGACTAACAGTAAAAGTTCCTGCTGGAGTAGATGATAATCAAACTATAGTGCTAAGAGGTGAAGGAGAACCAGGACAAAATGGTGGTTCAAAAGGAGATTTATACATTTTAGTACACGTTAAAAGACATAGCATTTATAGCAGAAAAGGGAATGATGTACTTTGTGATATTCCAATTACCTTTACACAAGCAGCATTAGGAGCAGAACTAAAAATACCTATGGTAGATGGAACAGAGGAAAGCTACAGAATACCAGAGGCAACACAAACAAGCACGAAATTTGTAATAAAAAATAAAGGATTTAAAAATTTAAACAGTAATTCTCAAGGAGACTTTATATTTACAGTACAAGTGCAAGTACCAAAAAAATTATCTCAAGAACAAAGAGAAATATTAACACAACTTGCTAAAACTATGAATGAACAACCACCAGTAAAGAAAAAAGGAATATTTGGATAAAAATTTGTCAATAGAGTGGATATTTTAAACATACTTTGTTTGTTTAAAATATCCACTCTATTTCTAATCTATAAAAATATTAAAAATTACAAAACTATTTACAAAATAAAAATATTGTAAAGCCTATAAATATGTTAGTTTATTCGCATAAAATTCCTAAACATCATAATATTAAAGTTACTAGTTTGTGTAGCAATAGTAATATAATACTTTTTTATCGCTCCAACCCCCAACTGCGAAGAAACCGCAATCGGATTGCTATTACAAAAATAAGTTGATATCCGTGCAATCCTTTAGCGGTTTCTACCTTGTCGGTCCCCACGAAACCACGCTCTAAAAAAGTATTATATTACTAATGCTAAGCTTAAAACTTTCTAACAGTATGCCAAACAAGAAAATAGTTAAAAAGATAATAAAAACACTAAAAATTTCTTAAAATACTTTGCTTTTTGTATAATATATTATATAATATATATGTTAAAATTTATCCAAAGGAGGATATATTAATGGGAAGCAAAAAGAAGAGCAAAAGTGGAGCAAAACAATATAAAGTAAAAGAAAGTAAAAAAGCAAAAAATACTAATAAAAAGAAACATTCAATACTAAAAAAGGTGATTTTAATACTATTTGCTTTAGTAGTAATAGCAATACTTATAGGTGGGGGAATATTTGCAGGAATATTTTTTAGCGATAAATGGGCTATTACTAGAGAAGAATTAATTGCTAATGGAAATGCAGAAGTATATGACTCAGAAGGAAAACAAATAGCAGTACTTTCTGCAGGAGAAGGAGATGGCAACAGAAAAGTAATTACAATAGACCAAATGGGCAAGTATACACCAAATGCATATATTGCTATAGAAGACAAAAGATTTTATGAACATTCAGGTGTTGATATTTTAAGAACAGCAAAAGCAACTATTAGCTATATACTAAATCGTGGTAGCTCAGATGTTGGTGGTGGAAGTACTATTACACAACAATTAGTTAAAAACATTATGAAAGACAAAGCTGACACAGGAGCAGAAGGAATAGAAAGAAAAATACGTGAAATGTCAAGAGCTTATCATATAGAAAGCTTATTAAACAAAACACAAATTATAGAAAAATACTTAAATATTATATTTGTTGGTGGAAATGACCTTCACGGAGTAGAATATGGAGCAAGATACTATTTTGACAAATCAGCAAAAGATTTAGACCTAGCTGAATCAGCATTTTTAGCAGGTATTAATAATGCACCAAATATGTATGACCCATATGACAAAGAAGAAGATCATACTGACTTAATAAAATCAAGAACAAAATTAGTTTTAAAGTTTATGAAAGAACAAAATAGAATCAGTGAAAATCCAGAAGAAGCAGAACAACTATATAATGAAGCTGTTGCAAAAGTAGAAAAGGGATTTGAATTTAAAAAAGGAACTATTGAAATTGGAAATAATTCATATTTTGTAGTAGAAGCAGTAAATCAAGCGGCAAAGGATTTAGCAGAAGAAAAAGACATAGACATTAATGAAGCAGCATCTATTATTAAATCTAGTGGATACAGGCTATATACAACACAAGTAACATCTATTCAAAACATAGTAATTAAAGAAATGGCTAAAGACAAATATGTAGAAACAAGAACAACAACTGTACAAGATGAAGATGGAAAATCAAAAAAGACAACAATTAGAACAAATGCAGGAATGACAATTATAGAACCATCAACAGGTTATGTGGTAGCAATGGGAGGAGATTTACAACAAGATCAAGGAGATAGCTATTACAATTATGCTACATCAAAAGAAAGACAAACAGGTTCTTCAATTAAACCTTTAGCAAACATTGCACCAGGGTTAGAAGAAAAAATAATAACTGCATCAACAGTATATGATGATGTACGTACAAACTTTAAAGGATTAACATATTTGCCTCAAAATGCAGGTGGATATCAAGGATTATGTACAGTTAGAAAAGGAATAGAAGTATCATCTAATATAGTTAACTTAAAAATAATGATAAACGTAGGAACTAAAACAGCAATACAATACTTAAATGAATTTGGTTTAGACACTTATGTTGAAGGAGAAGATGGATTAACACTAGCTATTGGAGGAGCAACACACGGGTCAAGCACATTGCAAATGGCAGCAGCATATGCTACATTAGCAAATGGAGGGGAATATATAGAACCAACATTTTATAAAAAATTAGTAGATAGTGAAGGAAGAACTGTATTAGAACCAAAACAAGAAAAAAGAAGAGTTATATCAGAAGCAAATGCATTTATTATTTCTGACATTTTAACAGATGTTGTTACAGGGTATAGTGGAACTGCACCAGAATGTGCAATTTCAGGAATGGATGTGGCAGCAAAAACAGGTACAACAGAAGCTGGAACAGATAAATGGCTATGTGGTTACACACCATATTATGCTGCAGCAACTTGGTATGGATACGGATATACTAATCAATGGTCTGTATATAATACAAGTGCAGCTAAGAACATTTGGGCAGGAGTTATGAAACAAGTACATAAAAAACTAGATAATAAACGTTTTGAAAAGCCAAGTGAAGTTGTAACTGCAAGAGTATGCAGAAACAGTGGAAAATTAGCAACAGCAGAATGTAAAAATACTTATACAGAATATTTTGTAAAAGGTACAGTACCAAAAGCTTGTGATGGACACGTAAAATTAAATATATGTAAAGAATCTGGAAAAATTGCAACAGACTTCTGCTTAGAAACCGAAGAAAAAATATACACAGCAAAACCTGAAAAAGAAAATAATGTAAACTGGTCATCAACAAGTGGAAATGATAAATATAAAGTGCCAGAAGAAAAATGTAATATTCATACTGAAGAATCAAACACAGTAATAATAGCTAATTTAATAGGAAAAACTGAAGAAGAAGCTAAAACTATATTAGCAGATTTAAGTGTTCAAGTAATTTATGAAACTCACAGTGAACAAGAAAATGGAATAGTTATAAGACAAAGCTTATCAGAAGGAACAAAGGTACAAAAAGGTACTACTATAGTAATTACTATAAATAAAACTGAAACTAAACCACCTATAGATGAAGAAAATACAAATACAAACACTAATACAGAAGAACCAAGCAATAGTGAAAATTCAAACAGTCAAAATAATGAACAAACGGTTACAAACACAGAAGAAAATAAAACAACGTAATAAATTTAAGGAGGGTGCTTATGCCAATTCAATTATATAATACTCTAACAAAAACAAAAGAAGATTTTAAACCATTAGAAGAAAATACTGTACGTATGTATTCTTGTGGTCCAACTGTATATAGCTATGCACATATAGGAAACTTCAGAGCATACATTTTTATGGATACTTTAAGAAGAGTTTTAGAATATAATGGATACAATTTAAAACACGTTATGAACATTACAGATGTTGGACACCTAGAATCTGACGCTGATGAAGGCGAAGACAAAATGGAAAAGGCAGCAATAAAAGAAAATAAAAATCCATATGAAATTGCAAAATATTATACAGATATATTTTTTAAAGATATGGAAAGACTTAATATAGAAAGACCTGAAATAATAGCAAAAGCAACCGAACACATACCAGAAATGCTTGAATTTGTTCAAGGACTAGTAAAAAATGGTTATGCATATGAAACAAGCAAAGGAATTTATTTTGATATCTCAAAATTAGATAAATATCCTGTGTTATCAAACAGAAAGTTAGATGAACAAATTGCAGGAGCAAGAGTTGATGTAGACGAAGAAAAAAGAAGTCCATATGATTTTGCATTATGGATTAAAGCACCAGAAAATCATATAATGAAATGGGAAAGCCCTTGGGGACTATCATATCCAGGCTGGCATATTGAATGTTCTGCTATGGGAAAAAAATATTTAGGAGAGCAATTTGATATTCACACTGGAGGAATTGACCATATTCCAACACATCACGAAAATGAAATAGCACAAAGTAAAGGGCTAACAGGAAAAATTCCTGCTAAATTTTGGATGCATGTTGAGTTTTTACAAGTAGATGGTGGAAAAATGTCAAAATCTTTAGGAAATACATATACTTTAGATCAACTACAAGAAAAAGGAATTGACCCATTAGCGTATAAATTGTTCTGTTTTACAGCACATTATCGTACAAAATTAAACTTTACATTTGAAACCGCTTTAGCTACTCAAAAAGCATTAATAAGATTAAGAGAAGGATTTGTAAAACATTTAGAAGGAACAGAAATCATAGAAGAACAAGAAATAAAGGAATATGAAAATAAATTTTTGGAAACAATAAATGATGACCTAAATATGCCAGCTGCTATGGGAATTGTATGGGAAATTGTAAGAAATAACCGTAAATCAAAACAACTTGCCAATCTTTTACTAAAATTTGATAAGGTATTAGGATTAGACTTAGAAAATAGCCAAAAATATTTAGATGAAAACAAAAAGGTAGAATTACCAGAAGAAATAATGAAATTAGTAGAAAAAAGAAAAGAAGCAAGAGAAAATAAAAACTGGGCTTTATCTGATGAAATTAGAGACACTTTAAAAGAAAAAGGTTATGTTGTAAAAGATGGAAAAGATGGTATGACTATAGAAAAAGCATAATATTAATGAAGGGATTTGAAAAATAGTGGAAGAAGAAGTAAAAATTTCATTTTGGAAAAAATTAAAAATAAGTATATTTGGACTAGAAGATTACCAAAAACTAGCTGTACAAAAAACAAAAAGTACAATATTTTATATAGTAATTATGATGCTAATTTTTACATTCTTCTTAACCCTAATAATAACATACAAATTTAGCAATACTGTAGACATAGCAAAACAATATATCAATAATAATATTGAGACACTTAATTTTAAAGATGGAAAATTAACAATTATAGAAAAAGAAAACCAAGAAATGCAAATTAACCAATTATTTGATGGACAAGTAATAATAGATACTTCCGAAAATATATCTAACGAACAAATATCTAAATATGAAGAAAACATAAAAGAGTATTACAATGGAATAATAATATTGCAAGATAAGGTTATAATAAAAACAAATATGTCAGCAATGTTAACTACTATTTCTCTAACAGATATAGCAAATCAACTTAACTTGGTAAAAATAGACAAGCAAGATATAATTAATATTTTATCTGGAAGTAATATCTATATTATATATACAACATTTTTCTGTATAATGTATATATATCTATTTATTATTTACTTATCAACAGTACTATTAGATGCAATATTATACTCTATGATAGGATATATAACTGGAATAATTTCAAACTTAAGAATGAGATATAGAAGCATATATAATATAGCTGTATATAGCTTAACATTACCTATAATATTAAACTTAATTTATATAATTATAAATACTTTAACAGGATATACTATTAAATATTTTTCTATTATGTATATGGCTATTACTTGTATTTACATTATTACAGCTATTTTAATGATTAAATCTGACTTGATAAAAAAACAAATAGAACTTTCTAAAATTATACAAGAGCAAGAAAAAGTAAGACAAGAAATGGAAGAAAAGGAAAGGCAAAAAAAGGAAGAAGAAGAAAAAGAGAGAGTTCGTAAAAAAGACGAAAAACAAAGACAGGAAGAAAAAAAGAAAAAATCCGGAGAAAAAAAGAACTCTCCTAAAGGAGAACAAAATCCAGAGCCACAAGCTAATATTAAACCTGAAAATTCTTAGAAATAAAGCAAAGGAGACAATAAAAATATGAATGACGAAAAAAAGCAAAACGAAGAAAACAAAAACTCATTTAAAATTGCATATATAATTATTAGTATATTATTAATTTTAGCTATAATAGCACTTACTATTTGGCTAATAAAATCAAACAACAAAAAAGAAGAAAACAATATGGCATATACTGAACTAATAAAGCAAATAGATGAAGGAAATGTAGAAAAAATAGAAATGACAACAGGAAGTACTTCTGCTAAAGTAAAAATGAAAGGAGTAGAAGAAGAAAAAACTGTTTTAGTTCCAAGCAATCAAGCTTTTATAGAATTAATTCAAAACAAAAAGCTTGAAGGAAGTGATATAGAACTAAATCAAAAACCACAAAATGTATTCTTTTCAATTCTACAATATGGCTTTTCATTACTACCTACCATATTGCTAGTAGTATTATTTATATTAGTATTTAAAATGCAAGGATTGGGAGACAAAGGAAAAGTATATGATGCAGAAACAACAAAATCTAAAGTAAAATTTGATGATGTTGCTGGATTAGACGAAGAAAAAAATGAAATGATAGAAATAGTAGATTTTTTAAAAGAACCTAAAAAATTCTATGAAATGGGAGCAAAAATTCCAAGAGGAGTATTGCTTTGTGGACAACCAGGAACAGGTAAGACTCTAATAGCAAAAGCAATCGCAGGAGAAGCAAAAGTTCCATTTATTTCTATGAGTGGTTCTGAATTTATTGAAATGTTTGCAGGTCTTGGAGCATCACGTGTTAGAAAATTATTTGAAAAAGCCAAAAAAATTGCACCTTGTATTGTATTTATTGATGAAATAGATGCCATAGGTTCAAGAAGAGCAAGTGGAAGTGGTGCAGAAACAGAAAATAATCAAACACTAAATCAGCTATTAGTTGAAATGGACGGGTTTGATACAGAAGAAACAATAATAGTACTTGCAGCAACAAATAGACCAGAAATGTTAGACAAAGCATTGTTAAGACCAGGAAGATTTGACAGAAGAATTACAATAGCTTTACCAGATATGCACGGAAGAGAAGAAATATTAAAAATTCACGCCAAAGATAAAAAATTTGCAGATGATGTTAGTTTAAAAGATATTGCAGGAGACACAGCAGGATTTACAGGAGCGGAACTTGCAAATATATTAAATGAGGCAGCAATTATAGCTACAATTAAAAATCATCAAGCAATAACACATAGTGATATAGAGGATGCTGTTAAAAAAGTAACAGTTGGTTTAGAAAAACAAAGCAGAGTAATATCAGAAAAAGATAAAAAATTAACTGCTTATCACGAAGCAGGACACGCTATTGTTAGTAGTCAGCTAGAATCACAAAAAGATATAAAAGAAATATCTATTATACCACGTGGGGTAGCTGGTGGATATACAATGTATAAAACAAATGAAGATAAATATTATATTTCTAAAACAGAAATGGAAGAAAAAATAGTAGCATTACTTGGTGGTAGAGCAGCAGAAAAATTAGTGCTAAATGATATATCAACAGGAGCAAGTAATGATATTGAAGTAGCAACACAAGTTGCAAAAGATATGATTACAAAATATGGAATGAGTGACAACTTAGGTCCAATATCTATTAATACAGAGAAAGACCCATATGAGCTACAAATATTAGGAGAAAAATTTGGAGATGCTATAGGAGCTGAAGTAAAAGTTATATTAGACACAGCATATGTAAAAGCACAAACTATATTAGCCAATAATATGGATAAATTAAACAAAGTAGCTCAAACTCTAATAGAAAAAGAAGTTATTTCAACAGAAGAATTTGAAGAAATTATTAGTCAATAAAATTATAATGTTTCTAACAGAGCTCTCACACTCTGCAAAGAAATTGCTTAAAAAGAAGTAATAAAACCAAAAGATTTCATTACTTCTTTTTTGATATTTTTTTTTCATTTAAATAATTTAGTATACCACTATCTGTAGTAAAGCAAAATTCAAGAGAATAACTGCAAAGTTGTTGATATTTATACTTAAACCTTTTATTAATTTCTCCATTACCATATTTTCCATCTCCAATAATTGGAAAACCAATATGAGCTAAATGAGCTCTAATTTGATGAGTTTTTCCAGTATGCAAATTAATATCCAAAATACTAGTATTATCTTTTTTATTTGAACTTATAACTTTGTATGAAGTAATAATTTTTTCATAACCTTTTTTAGGAATGTCACTAATATATACAAAAGATTTTTTGGCATCTTTAAATAAGTAAGCAGTTAAAGTACTTTGCTCCCTACTAGGAATACCATAGACTAATGCACGATAATGCTTTTCTATTTCACGATTTTTAAACTTATCTAATAAAATATTTAAAGCAATTTCGTTTTTGGCAAATAAAACTAAACCTGTAGTATTCCTATCTAAACGATGACAAGGCTTAATAAATACATTTTCACTCTTATAATAATTTACCATTTCAGAAGTCAAACTGTTTTCTCCAACAACTTCAATTTCTACAGGCTTATTTACAACAACAATATTTTCATCTTCATAAACAATATCAATCTTAAACTTTTTTTGAGAAAATAATTGCTCATCAGAAATATATATTTTTATGTTGTCGCCAGTATATACAGTTATATTATCTGAAACCTTAACATCATTAACTCTAATATCTTTTTTGCGTAAAGTCTTATATAAAGTATTCACACTAAGTCCATCAAAAGTTTTTAACAAAAAACTATTTAATTTTTTTTCATTATATTTTTTATCAACAATAATCTCTTTCATAGATTTAAGTATATAACATTTTAACTACAATGTCAAAGCAACATAATAATTTACAATTTTTAAAGGTTACTAGATAATAATTTTAATAATAGAAATATGGTTTAAGCTAAGTATGTTGCAACGTTTGACCTTGGTGTCGCAGGTTTCTTATTGTGCAAGAAAATCTACGATTTTCTGCACATACTAGTAGGAGAACTGCTCCAATTCGCACTTCGTAGCAAAGCTACTCCGTTTGGTCGCTTACGCGGTCTTCACTTTTGCAACATACTTAGCTTAAACAAATTAATCAAAATTAAGCCATTATCTAGTAACTTTTAAAGAAAAGTAACTAAAATTTTTAAAATGCATAAAATAAAGCAAAAGAAAAGTCTTTTAGAAAGGACAAAAAATATGTTAAATTATATATTAAATGGAATTTTGTGGACCTTAGCTATATATGGGTTAATAGAAATTATAAAACAAATAATCTATACATATACATACACAAATTTAAAAGCAGATGGAATATATATTATAGTTGCTGCAAAAAATCAAGAGAAAAAAATAGAAGGCTTTTTACGTTCCTTCTTATTTAAAACAATATATGGAAAAGAAGAAAATATAAAAGATATTATAATAGTAGATTTAGATTCAACGGATGATACAAAATTTATTTTAGAAAAACTGTCTGAAACATATGACAATATAAAAATAACAAATTGGAAAGATTGCAAAAATTTAATAGACAATATAGATGAAGTAAAATAGTTAAAGACAACGGGACTTTTGGTACACTCTAAATTTAAGGTGTGCCATTTTAACGTAAATAAAATATTTTTAAATTACTATTGACGCACATAAACAAATGTTTTATAATATGCTAAGATTTTAAATTTATATTTCAAGATAATTTTATATTCAAATTTAATATATTAAAATATTTTATTCAAAAGAGAGAATCTACTAAAATAGAAAATATTATTCAATTCATTGATTTCTATAGATTTAGTCTAAGTTCAAATATTAATTCCTTAAGCAAAATTAAAAAAGATACATTTTTAAATGTAATATTCCGCAAAAAATTATAATAAAAGGAGAAATACCAATGCAGATAGAATTATCAAAAATACAAGATTTGTTAGATTGGATAAAAACAAAAATTTATTTAGATACAATTTCAACTAATTCTATAAAAAGAGTTGTAAGAAGAGGCGAAATTTATAAATGCAATTTTGGTATTGGAATTGGCTCAGAAATGCAAAAAGAAAGACCTTGTATAATTGTTCAAAATAATACTAGAAATTCTCATTCGGGAAATGTAATTGTTGTACTTATATCTCATACTAATAAAAAAATATCGTGCATAGTTCCAATAGAAACTAGAAAAGATGAAGATGGTAATACAATTTTAGATGGATATGCTAATGTTTCAAATTTGATGTGTGTAAGTAAAGCAAGATTAGGAGCATATATAACAACTATATCTAAAGAAGAAATGAAAAAGATTGATAAAGAATTAATTACAACTTTAGATTTATTTGGTTACTATAAACAGTTTGAGAGACAGATAAAAGATAGAGAATTATATATTTCAAAATTAAAAAAGCAATTATCGGAATTAAAAGAAATTACTGACACAGATTCTTTTGAAAAATATAAACACAAAAATTCGCAAGAACTATTTACAAAATAAAAAATTATGTGTAGAATGAAGTAGTAAAAAGTATGAAAAGTAAAATCACTTTTATAGCACATTGACAATTAAATAA
>JBJFEZ010000002.1:0-21726 GCA_051891195.1 Clostridia bacterium | reverse complement strand
CTAAGGAGGAAAAAAGAGAATGACAAAAGAAAAACAAAATAGTAAAGGTATAACCTTAATAGCACTTGTAGTAACTATAGTGGTGCTACTAATTTTAGCAGGAATAACCATAGCTGCCTTATTTGGAGAAAATGGATTAATAGAAAGAGCAAAAATAGCGGACCAAAAAACAAAAGAAGGTGCACAAAACGATATAGAAGCAATAAAAAATTTAGGCACACAAGTAAATACAATATTAAATGGAGGAACATCAGGAGAAAATCCAGTAATTCCAGAAGGCTTAGAGGTAGGTTCGGAAGTAACTTATAGCCAAAGTGGAACATATAATTGGCTACACAAATATTGCTCATCAATAAAAGATGAAAAAGCAGAAGATGGAACAGATGCGTATGATTTACTTGAAAGCGGAACAGGAAAAGACTTTAATATACCAAGTTGGAAGGTACTAAGCATAGATGAACATACAGGAAAAGTAGAATTAGTACCAAGTAGTCCTACAACTGGAACAGTATATTTAGGAGAAGCACAAGGATATAATAACGCTGTAAAGTTATTAAATGAAGCATGTAGTAGCTTATATGGAGACGGTACAAAAGGAATAGAAGCAAGAAGTATAAATATAGAAGATATAGAAGACTATATGACAGATACAGCGAAAGCAGAGGTTCATGCCTCACCATATAAAAGTCAACCATATAGTCCATATACAACTCATAATAAGTACCCAGTAATATATGCACAAGAGAAATTAGCTGTAATTAATGGAACTCCTAAAGGGGATACAGGCTTAGATTTAAGCGAACAGAGCACATTTATTGAAAGAACAGAAGGCGCAACAATAACAAGTAATATAGGAGCAATAACAACAGCAACAAGCATACAGCCATACCAAACATGTTGGGCAACATATATGTCTACAGCATTTAAAGCATACGATGAAGAAAAGGTTGATGGCAATTATTACAATTTAATTATGCCAAGAGGAACAAGTACAACTTACTGGGTGGCTTCGCGCTGCGTGTATACTGCCTCGGACTATTGCAGTTTCTGTGTGCGCTCTGTGTTTTCCGACGCCGTGACCGCTAGCGGTATGTGCCCCTCAAACCCCGGCTACAACTACGACTCGCTTGCTCTTTTCCCCGTAGTAACTCTAAGCTCTGACCTCATAAGTGGAGGGGGAACGTCGTTTAGCGTTAAGCAATAGGATATGGTGATTTACACTTGAAATGTAGATACGCGTCACGCCCACTAGCGTGGCGCTTTTTCTGTGTTTGCAATAATGTCGCTTTAGGGACGTTTGTTAAAACGTTGGGACGGATCTTGTCAAGTGATTATAAACAGAAGAAATAGATAATTCCAAAATTAAAACGCTAGTCGCAAAGATTAGCGTTTATTTTAGGCTGAATATAGAATAAAACTAAGGAACAGAGAAAAGCAAAGTTTAAAGAAACAACAAAAGAATTGTAAATTATTAATGCATTTATTGACATAAATTAGGATAGAATATATAATAAATTGCAGTAAAAACAATATAATACGAAAGGAAAGTTTTATGATTTCACAACTAATTTTTTTAGTAATATTAATAATGCTAAATGCATATTTTGCTGCTACAGAAATAGCATTTATTTCTTTAAATGATGCCAAAATAGAAAAACAAGCAAAAGAAGGGAACAAAAAAGCAAAACAAATTCAAAAAATGCTAAAAAACCCAAGTAAATTTTTAGCCACTATACAAATAGGAATTACACTAGCAGGATTTCTATCAAGTGCATTTGCATCAGATGCATTTGCAGATAAGCTAGCACCAGTATTAAATAATTTAATGCCATTTTTAAGTATTGGAATATGGAGAAATATATCTATTGTTATTATTACACTAATACTTTCATTCTTTACATTAGTATTTGGTGAATTAGTACCAAAAAGATTGGCAATGAAATATTACGAAAAAATTTCATATGCTACAATAGGAGTTATTAAAACAATTTCTATAATAACAGCTCCATTTGTAAAATTACTTACTTGGTCAACCAATATGGTATCTAAAATTTTCCGAGTAGGAGAACAAGAAGAAGAAATTGTTACTGAAGAAGAAATAAAAATGATGGTAGACCAAGGAGAAGAAAAGGGCTCAATAGAAGAAACAGAAAAGCAATTAATAAATAATGTATTTGAATTTAACGATATTGTAGCTTCAGAAATTATGACACATAGAGTAGATATGTATGCTATAGAAATAAATCAAAACTTATATGATATTTTAGATGAAATTGATGAATATAAGTATAGTAGAATACCAGTTTACGAAGAATCTATTGATAATATAAAAGGAATTTTATTTCTAAAAGATGTATTAAAGTTAGTAAGTATGAGAAAAGAAATAAAAATTAAAGACATATTGAGAGAGGCATATTTTGTTCCAGAAACTAAGCCTATTAATGAAATTTTTGAAGAATTACAGGTAAATAAAAGACAAATGGCAATAGTTGTAGATGAATATGGAGGAACAGCTGGAGTACTTACAATGGAGGATATTTTAGAAGAACTTGTAGGAAACATATTTGATGAGTATGATGATGTTGAGATTGAGTATAAAAAATTAGATGACAATACTTATTTAATAGAAGGAAGTGTAAGCTTATATGAATTAAAAAGAATTTTAGATGTTGAACTTCCAGAAGGAGATTATGAAACACTATCAGGATATTTAATAGAAAAAATAGGAAGACTGCCTAATGAAAACGAAAACTTGGTAATAGAAGATGAACACTTAACTTACAAAATAGAAGAATATGAAGACAAAAGAATTAAGTGGGTAAAAGTATGTAAAAATAAACAAGAAATATTAAATGAAAATGAAAAATAAAGAAAGGCAATGGGTGTGTAAAATGAATGGAAAACTAAAATGGATTATTATATCTGCAATAGTGCTAATAATTGCAATTATTATAACAATATTAATTATTAATGAATCTCAAATTAATTATTCTATAGAAGAAATTAAAGAATATAATTATTTTACATTAATTGAAAATAACAAATATGGTGTAATTGATAAAAATGGAAATGTAGTTATAGAACCCAATTATACAACAGTTCAAATTCCTAACCCATTTAAGCCTATTTTTGTTTGTATTACTGGATACAACCAAGAAAAACAAGAATATGACTCTATAGTATATAATGATAAAAAAGAAGAGCTGTTTAAGGACTACGAAAATGTACAAGCCATTCCAATAGATACAAATATAGATAGCACTCCTTATGAAAAGGTTACTTTAAAATATAAGAAAAATGGTAAATATGGCTTGTTAAATGTAAACGGAAAAAAGATAACTGATGCAATTTATGAATCTATAAATAGTATAAATTATAAAGAAGGATGTTTTTTAGTAAAAGAAAATAACTTAGTAGGGGTTATAAATCAAAAAGGAAAAACAATAATAAAAACTGAATATGAAACTATTACATCAGATAATTATTATAGTGAGAAAAAAGACAATAAAAAAACTGGATTTATTGTAAGCAAAAGAACAGAAGATGGTTACAGATATGGTTATATTAATTATAAAGGTAATACTGTGCTAGACTTACAATACACAGAACTAGAAAGAGTAATAGAAATAAAAGATAATAATCAATTATATTTTATAGCTTTTAAAGATGGACAAGCAGGTTTGATAAAAAATAACAAACTTCTTTTAAACCATGAATATGAAGATATACAATACAATGTATTAAGTGACATATTTATAATTAAAAGAAATGGAAAAGAAGGAGTAGTTGATAAAGAAGGACAAACTATTTTGTATCCTGAATATGATGGAATTTTTATTGGAGGTATGTATTTAATAGCTAAAAAAGATAATAACTCTTTAGTATTTGATTTAAATGGAAATAAAATAGAAACTACAGTAGTTAGTAAAATTCAAACAGAAAACCCTAACTATTTTATAACTATAGATGAAAATAACATTTATAAAGTTGTTGATAGTAATGAAAATATTGTAATTGATAATGACTATGATTACATAGAATATTTACCAGGAGATTACTTTATAGTAGCAAAGAACTTTAAAAATGGAATAATTAATATAAATGGAAAATCCTTGGTAGAAATTAAATATGACAGTATTTTTCGTATAAGCGATACTAATCTACTACAACTAAGTACTTCAAGTGACAAAACCATTGAATTATATAATTTGAAGATGGAAAAAATAATAAGTATGAGTAATGCTAATGTTAAAGAATTTAAATCTTCAGAAAACTCAAATGAAAGCTATATAATGTTATTATCAGAAACTGATTTTGTCTATTTTGACAAAAATGGAAATAAGTTAACATCGCAAGATGTATATAAAAACAACCAGTTATTTTCTAAGAAGATAAATAACAAGTGGGGATTTGTTGACAAAAATGGAGATATAAAAGTGCAAAATGAATACGATATGGTAACAGATTTTAACGAATATGGTTATGCAGGGATAAAAAAAGATGGCAAGTGGGGAGTTATTAATCAAGAAGGAAATATAGTACAGCAACCAATTTATAATATAGATTGGCTACAACCAAGCTTTATAGGTAAATATTATAAAATTAATGCTTGGTATGGCGAAAATAGATATAGTAGTGACATTATACAACAACAATAAAAGGAGAGAAAAAAATGTATCAACAATTTGGAATAAGTAAAAAGTTATTAGATCTAGCAGAAGAAACAGAGCAAAATGTGCAAGAAGAATTTAAAAAAGTAGATGAATTATGTCAGTATAATAGTTTAAAAGTATTAAATGCATTTCAGGAATTTAACATTTCTGAACATCATTTTAATAGTACAACTGGTTATGGATATTCAGACATAGGTAGAGATACCATAGAAAAAGTATTTGCAAAAGTTTTAAATACAGAAGATAGTTTAGTAAGAGGACAATTTATTTCAGGTACGCACGCATTAACAGTTGCACTATTTGCTTTTCTACGCCCAAATGATATTTTTCTAAGTATTAGTGGAAAACCATATGATACACTTGACGAAGTTATAGGAATTGTAGAAAATCAAAGCTCATTAAAATCATATGGAGTAAAGTACGAGCAAATAGATATGATACAAAATGATTTTGATTATGAACAAATAGAAAAAAGAGTAGCTAAAAATGATATAAAGTTAATAGAAATACAAAGGTCTAGAGGATATAGCTTAAGAAGCAGTATTACTTTAGAAAAAATAGAAAAAGTAATAAAACTAATAAGAAAAGTAAATACAAATGTAATAATAATGGTAGATAACTGCTATGGAGAAATGGTAGAAAAAATAGAGCCAACAGATTTAGGAGCAGACATTATAGTAGGGTCATTAATAAAAAACTTAGGTGGTGGAATTGCACCAAATGGAGCATATATTGCAGGAAAAAAAGACTTAGTAGAATTAGCTGCAGAAAGACTAACAGCACCAGGACTAGGCAAAGAAGTTGGCCCAACCTTAGGAATGAATAAACAAATTCTACAAGGACTATACTTTGCTCCACAAGTTGTAGCAAGTAGCCTAAAAACAGCTATATTTGCAAGTAAATTAATAGAAGACTTAGGATATAGTGCAAGCCCAAAATACAATGAAAAAAGGTCTGATATAGTACAAACTATTACCTTTGGAAATAAAGAAAAATTAATAAAATTCTGCCAAGGAATACAGGCAGGTTCTGCTATTGATAGTAGTTCTGTACCCGAGCCTTGGGATATGCCAGGTTATACAAATAAAGTAATAATGGCAGCAGGAGCTTTTACACAGGGTTCTTCAATAGAACTTTCTTGTGATGCACCAATATGTGAACCATATACTGCTTTTATGCAAGGAGGGCTTACATATCAGTATGGAAAATTAGGAGTGTTAAAAGCAGTCAGCTATATAATATAAAACTATAAGGAAAGAGATTAAATATGAAAGTAATTGTAATTGGTGGTGGACCAGCAGGAATGATGGCTGCTATAAGTGCAGCAAATGCAGGACACGAAGTTACTTTATTAGAAAAAATGAATTCATTGGGAAAAAAATTATTAATTACTGGTAAGGGAAGATGTAACATTACCAGTTCACTTCCTATGGAAAAATTTATTGAAAACGTACCAGGAAATGGAATGTTTTTGTACAGTAGCTTTAATCAATTTACAAATCAAGATATAATAAATTTACTAGAAAAAGAAGGATTAAAAGCAAAAGAAGAAAGAGGACATAGAATTTTTCCTATAACAGATAATGCTAAAGATGTACTAAATGTATTTATAAAGTTATTAAAAAAGGCAAATGTAGAAATAAAAACAAATTCAAAAGTAAACAAGATACTAGTAAATGAAAATAAAGTGGTTGGAGTCCAATATATTTCAGACAATAAGGAAGAAAATATATTAGCAGATAAGGTAATACTAGCAACGGGTGGCAAAAGCTATCCTGTAACAGGGTCTACAGGAGATGGATATGAAATAGCAAAACAATTAGGACATAGCATTACAAAAATTAAACCATCATTAATTCCATTAACAGCAACTAATAAATCATTAGAAATTTGCAAACAGTTACAAGGATTAAGTCTAATAAATGTATCAATAAAATTATTAGATACATTAAAAAATAAAGTTATTTATGAAGACTTTGGAGAGATGTTATTTACACATTGGGGAGTATCTGGACCAATAATATTAAGTAGTTCAGCACATTTATTAAGATATAAAAATGTAGATGAACTATTAAAAAACCAGCAAATAGAACTTAAAATAAATTTAAAACCAGCTTTATCTGAAGAAAAACTAGAAAATAGAATATTAAGAGATTTTGAAGAACAAAAAAATAAAGAATTTAAAAATAGTTTAAATAATTTATTGCCTAAAAAACTAATAGAACCAATAATTGAGTTATCAGGAATTGACAAGGACAAAAAAGTAAATTCTATTACTAAACAAGAAAGAATGAATTTGGTTAAGCTATTACAAAACTTTACTATAAAAATTAAAGGATTTAGACCTATAGAAGAAGCTATTATTACATCTGGTGGAATTTCTATAAAAGAAATTAACCCTAAAACAATGGAATCTAAAATAATATCAGGATTATTTTTTGCAGGAGAAATAATAGATGTAGATGCATATACAGGAGGATTCAATCTTCAAATAGCATATTCTACTGGGTATACAGCAGGAACAAATTAAAATTATAGGAGAAAAAGATTGAAAACAATAAAAAAAGAAGTAAGTACACAACTTGTTGAAAAAAAGTCTAAATTTATTAGTTTTATATATTCTGTATCTTCAGTAGAAGAAGCTGAAAATAAAATAAAGGAAATTAGAAAAAAATATTATGATGCAAGACATCATTGTTTTGCCTATAGAATTTATGATGAAAATAATATAATAGAAAAATCAAGTGATGATGGAGAGCCAAGTGGAACAGCAGGAGCACCAATGCTAAATTTATTAGTAAAAAACGAACTAGTTAATATTCTAGTAGTTGTTGTTAGATACTTTGGAGGAATATTATTAGGAACAGGAGGATTAGTAAGGGCATATACACAATCATCACAAGAAGCAATAACACAGGCAGAAACTATAAATATAGAGCCAGGAATAAAAATAGAAATAACAATACCATATCAACATTTAAATAATTTTAAATATTATTGTCAAAAAAATAATATTAACATATTAAATAATACCTTTAACGAAAATATAATATGTATTATAGAGATACCAATAGGCGAAAAAGAAAAAATTATAGAAGAAATAGAAAAAAGTCAAATAAATATACAAAAAATAAGGCTTTTGGAAACAACATATATCAAAAAAAATACAAAAGAAAATATTCAAATATAATTTATTTTACATTAAATGGAAAAAATTTCCAAAAAACTATTGCAAAATTTCTAGATTAATATTATAATTTGAAAAGTAAAAAATGTAAAAAATTTACAAAAATTTAAAGGTAGGGGGAAAAAATTGTGAATGAGAAAATTACAGTATTGCTTGCGGACGATAATAAAGAATTTACTATGACATTATCTAGCTATTTAGAAAAGGAAGAAAGCATTGAAATTATTGGAATTGCAAAAGATGGAAATGAAGCTTACGAAATGGCAGTTAAGCTAAAACCAGACATTCTATTATTAGACATAATAATGCCACACTTAGATGGACTAGGTGTGTTAGAAAAACTATATAGTACAGAAATGGAAAAAATGCCTATAGCTATTATTTTATCTGCAGTTGGTCAAGACAAAATTACACAAAAAGCAATAAGTTTAGGAGCACAATATTATATTGTTAAGCCATTTGACATTAATGTACTAATAAAAAGAATGAAAGAACTAAAAAACTACCAACCATCTCAACTTAAAGGAAATTTTATTTCAAGAGAAATAAAAGCTCAATATATAGACATAGCTCCAGAAAAGAAAAAGAGTGAAGAAAATCTAGAAGCATTAGTAACAAACATAATTCATGAAGTTGGAGTACCAGCACATATTAAGGGATACCAATATTTAAGAGAAGCTATTATGATGGTAATAAAAGATACAGATGTAATAAACCAAATAACCAAACAGTTATATCCTGAAATAGCAAGTAAATATCACACAACTCCAAGTAGAGTTGAACGTGCTATTCGCCACGCAATAGAAGTTGCTTGGGGAAGAGGAGAACAATCTACTGTAGAAAATATATTTGGTTATACTATATCAGCAGCAAAAGGCAAGCCTACAAACAGTGAATTCATCGCAATGATTTCTGACAAATTAAGACTTGAATTAAAGAGTGCATAAAAATTGATATACATTGTTAATATAAAAAGTACAAGCTACAACTGTAACTTGTACTTTTTGTATTAAGAATAGTTTAACTTTAAAAAATTTTCTATGTTCGCTAGACAAACAAGTAAAAGTGTACTATACTGGGAATAATAGGAAATGAGAATAAGCAGATGTGGTTTGCCTCCAACAAGGAGGTGAGGCGTATGGTAGAAATACAAGCATTAATTGCAACAATATACATATTATATTATTCATTAATTGGAGTAACTATCATTACGTTTGCCTTAATTATAGCAATAGTTGTAATTATTAGCAAACAAAAATAACCAATAAAAAACACATCTGTTAAACTTTCACGAATTAGATGTGTTTTAACCATTTAATTTGAGGTAAGCCACGTTTGTGGTTTCTCCATTTCCTATACTTATTATACACATTTAAATAGAATTTGTCAAATATAGACTAGATAATAATTGTAATTTATTAAAAGAAAATGGAGGTAGGTAAATGTTTATAGAAGTGCCAGAAAAAGTAGCAAAAAAAATAGTTGTAAAAAGAGATGGAAAAAAAGTAGAATTTGATGGAGCTAAAATTGCTATAGCAATACAAAAAGGCTTTGGAGACATTATTGGAAATGAAGAAACAAAAACAGCAAAATATAACGAAACAGATATTAACAAAGTATATAGTAAAGTTCTTTCTAGAATAGAAAAACTAGATGGAGAAAGAATAAAAATTGAAGAAATACAAGACTTAATAGAAGAAGAACTAAAAGAATGTGGATACCAAGACGTATATGAAGCTTTTGCTAGCTACCGTGAAAAAAGAGCACAATCAAGGCAATTATTTTTTGACGAAAAAAAACAACACAAATTTCTAAAGGCACTTGAAAACTTAGGCTTAAAATCTCAAAACATAGACGAAAATAAAAAGGAAATTGCAAACAACAAAGAAACTTCAATGGGAAATATGTTTCAATATGGAAGTACAATTTCAAGACAATTTGCTATTACATATATAATGAAAAAACGATTTTCAGAGGCTCACGAAAATGGAGATATTTATATTCATAATATGGATTTTATACCAATGGGAACCACAAACTGTTTTCAAATAGATATTAGCAAACTATATGAAGATGGATTTTATGCAGGACATAGCTTTATTAGAGAACCCAAAGATATTACATCTTACACGGCCTTAGCAACTATTGCTATTCAATCAAATCAAAATGATCAATATGGAGAACAAAGTATACCAAGTTTTGACTACTACATGGCTCCAGGAGTGCTAAAAACTTTTAAAAAGCAATTTAAACAGTTAATATTTGACTTTTTAGAACTAACTGATTTTGATAAATTTATAGCAATAAACCGGAATAGAAAGAGAAATTGAAAAAATAAACACTATTGAATTTGAACCTTCTATTTTTGACAAGTATTGTAGAGAATCTGAAGAATTAAAAAGAATGTTTAGAATAACATATAAAAAAGCTATTGAAAAAACTAATAATATTACTTATCAAGCAATGGAGTCATTTATACATAGTTTAAATACCATTTGCTCTAGAGAAGGAAATTTAATAGCTCCTTCGTCAATAAGTTTTGGGACAGACACATCACCAGAAGGAAGAATGGTAACAAAAAATTTCCTAGAAGCGGTCCAAAGTGGACTTGGCAACTATGAAACACCTGAATTTCCAATTCCAATTTTTAAAGTAAAAAATGGAATTAATTTAAATAAACAAGATAAAAATTATGACTTATTTGAATTAGCATGTGACATATGCAGTAAAAAATCAATACCTAATTTTGCATTTCTAGATACTCAATTTAACAAAGAATACTATAGAGAAGGAGACTATGACACTGAAGTAGCATATATGGGCTGTAATGTAAGAATTTTAGAAAATTGCGTAGATGAAAACAAAGCTACTGTAGCAGGTAGAGGAAACTTATCAATAACTTCAATAAACTTGCCAAGAATAGGCATAAAATATGGAACTATATCAAACGAAAAAGCAAATTTAACCAAATTTTTTGAAGAGCTAGAAGAAAAATTAGATTTAGTAAAAGACCAATTAATAGAAAGATTTGAACTTCAATGTAAAAAGAAAAAATTCAACTTTCCATTTTTACTTGGACAAGAATTATGGATAGATAGCGAGAAAATAAAAGATACGGATAATTTAAAAAAAGTATTAAAGCAAGGAACTTTATCCATAGGATTTATTGGTTTAGCTGAATGCTTAAAAGCTTTAGTAGGAGAGCACCACGGAGAAAGCAAAGAAGCACAAAAATTAGGTCTAAAAATAGTAGACTTTATGAGAAAAAAATGTGATGAATATTCTGAAAAATACAATTTAAATTTTAACTTAATAGCTACAACAACAAATTTAAATAGATTTATAAAATTAGACCAAGCTATTTATGGAAAACTAAAAGGAATAACAGACAAAGAAAACTATACACAAGCTTTTGAAATACCAAGTAATTATAAAATAAAAATTGAAGAAAAAATAAATATAGAAGCACCATATCATACACTTACAAATGGAGGCCATATAATTAATATACAACTTGATAAAGAAAATATGAAAAATACAGAATACATTATAGATATTATTAAACAAATGCAAGAAAAACAAATAGGATATGCAAAAATAGAAGTTTTGAAATAAAGCACTTGCAAAACATTTCTAAAACATATATAATAAAAGTACACCAATGAAAATAAACTAAAATTTGGAAGGAGAGATTTTTATGAACATAAAAATAGTAGGAAAGGAACTAAAGGCAACAGAAGCAATCAAAGAATATATTGGTAAAAAATGCGAAAGATTAGAAAAGTATTTTAAAGATGATTTTGAAGTAACAGCAACTATAAAAACAGAGGGTGGAATGCAAGTAGCAGAAATGGAAACAAAAACACCAACAGATAGATTTAGAGCTGTAACAGCACATAGAGACTTATATGCTTCTATAGATAAAAACATTGATATCTTAGAAGGACAAATAAGAAAAATGAAAACTAAAAAAGATCAACAAAATATGACTGAATCTATTCGCAATAAAGAAGCAAACAGAGAAGTAGAAGTAAAAGAAATTGAAGGAGAAATTTTAAAAACTTTATATTATGACATAAAACCATTAGCTCCAGAAGATGCTAAGTTAAAATTAGAAGAAAAGCCACAAGATAAATTTTTAACATTTATTAACATAGAAACAGGAAAAGTAAATGTAATTTATCGTTTAAAAGACAATAAAAACTATGGTTTAGTAGAACCAGAAGCATAAATTTTATAAATAGTGTTCTAAATTTTTAGAACGCTATTTTTGTATATTTTATGAATAAAAGAATAAAAAGGTATTTAAAACATCATAATATTTTTATATAGGAGATAAAAAATGCCAAGTTTAAAAGAAGATGTTGATGTATATAAAATGTATGGAGAAGAAAGCAAACTTTCTAAAGATGAGTTTGTAGAAAAATACCAAATAATTGAAAAAGGGCTTTCAAATGAAAAGGCACAAGAAAATATTTACAAATTAGGATTAAATGAAATAAAACAAGCAAAGCCTAAAAAATGGTATAACTACTTTTTAGAAAGTTTACTTACACCATTTAATTGCATATTAATTGGAATTGCTATTATTTTAATATATACAGATATCTATTTGGCAGAACAACCAAGTTATGCAAATATTATGGTAATAGTTATTTTAGTAACAGTAAGTACATTGTTAGATTTTTTTGAATCATATAGGTCAAACAAAGCTGCAGAAAAACTAAAGGAAATGGTTGCAACAACTGCAACAGTTATAAGAAATGGAGAAAAAATAGAAGTACCAATTAAAAATGTAACACTTGGAGATATTGTACTATTATCTGCAGGAAGTATGATACCAGCTGATTTGAGAATAATTGAAGCAAAAGATTTATATGTTGGGCAATCATCTTTAACAGGAGAATCTGACAGTGTAAAGAAAAACATTGAATTAGAAAATTTAGGAAATAAAATAGATAATATTATAGAGTTAGACAATATATGTTTTATGGGCACAAATGTTATATCAGGTTCTGCAAAAGGAATTGTAATAAAAACTGGAGACTCTACCTATCTTGGAAAAATTGCACATACAGTAGCTTATGGAAAGGGAAAAACGGCTTTTCAAAAAGGTATAGAAAATATAAGTAGATTATTAATTAGATTTATGCTAATTATGATACCATTGGTATTTTTAATAAATGTAAAAAAACACGATATTATATTAGCATTTACATTTGCTGTTGCAATAGCTATTTGTATAACGCCATTACTTTTACCAGTTATTTTATCTTCAAGCTTATCTAAAGGCGCAATTAGAATGTCTAAGAAAAAGACAATAGTAAAAAAATTAGACTCTATTCAAAATTTTGGAGCTATGAATATATTATGCACAGATAAAACAGGAACTCTAACAGAAGATAAAATTATTCTTGAAAAATATTTAGACATAAATGGAGAAGAAGACACTAGAATTTTAAAGCACGCATTTTTAAACTCGTATTTTCAAACAGGTTTAAAGGGAAGTATAGATGAAGCGGTTATAAACAGAGCATTAGAAAATGGGATGCAAGAAATAGTACAAAAATACAAAAAAATAGATGAAATACCATTTGACTTTTCACGTAGACGTTTATCAGTAATTGTAACCGATGGAGAAAAAAAGCAACTAATAACCAAAGGTGCAGTTGAAGAAATTTTAAATATTTGTACAATGGTTGATTATAAAGGTAATGTTAGCCCAATAACAAAAGAAATAAAAGAAAACATACAAAAAATTGCGAAAAACTTGAACCAACAGGGATTAAGAGTTGTTGCTGTATGCCAAAAAAATGACATTAAAAATATAGAAAACTTTAGTACTACAGATGAGAAAAATATGATATTGTTAGGGTTTATTGGATTTTTAGACCCACCAAAAGAAAGTGCAAAAGAATCAATAAAAAAATTAAATAATGCAGGAATAAGGGTTATAGTACTTACAGGGGATAATGCAGAAATTACCAGATGTGTGTGCAATAAAGTAGAAATTAATTCTAAAAATATTATTTTAGGAAGTAAAATAGATAAACTTTCAGATATAGCCTTATTAAGGCTATTAAAGAAAACCAATATTTTTGCAAAACTTTCACCTATACAAAAAGCAAGAATTGTAAGGGTGTTAAGAGAAGCAGGAAATATTGTAGGATATATGGGAGATGGAATTAATGACAGTCCAGCATTAACAAATTCAGATGTAGGAGTATCAGTAGATACAGCAGTTGATATTGCAAAAGAATCAGCAGACATTATTTTATTAGAAAAAGATTTAAATGTACTATTAGATGGACTAACCGAGCGGAAGGAGAACATTTGCAAATTTAATGAAATATATAAAAATGGCAACAAGTTTTAACTTTGGAGAAGTAGTATCTGTAATTATAGCAAGCGCACTGTTACCGTTTTTACCAGAAACTCCAATACAATTACTAGTAGAAGGACTGCTATATGACTTTGGGCAAATGACCTTACCATTTGACAATGTAGATAAAGAATTTTTAAAAGAACCAAAAAAACTAGATATACAAAGTTTAAAAAGATTTATGCTATTTATGGGACCTGTAAGTTCAATATTTGACTTAATTGTTTTTGCATTACTTTGGTTCATATTTATGGTAAGGGATGTTGCACATTTTCAAACAATATGGTTTACGTATAGTATAGTTTCAAATTTAGTAGGAATGCATATTATAAGAACTCAAAAGATTCCTTTTATACAAAGTAATTCAAGTAAAGCTGTATACACATCATCAATTTTATTAATTATAATAGGTATTATAGTACCATTTACTGCATTAGGAAATGCAATAGGACTAGTTCCAATTGACATTAAATATATATGGATGATATTTGCAATTACATTTTTATATTGTATAATAGCAAGCTTTGCAAAGAAAATATATATAAAGAAATACAAAGAGTGGATATAACTTAGTAGCAAAAATAAATTTATAATACAGCATAAAAAGAAACCTATCTAAATATGTATATCTAAATAGGTTTCTTTATTGTTGCAAAAACACAACAATACTTCATTACATAAAATATTATATAATAAACTAATATAGTTCCCTAAAACTATTTCATATTGTTTTCAGCTTGTTGAATCATTTTTCTAACCATGTTACCACCGATTCTACCAGCATCTTTAGAAGATAAATCTCCATTGTATCCTTGTTTTAAGTTAACACCAACTTCACTAGCAACTTCATATTTGAACTTGTTAAGTGCTTCTTTAGCTTCTGGAACTACAGATCTGTTACTGTTGTTTGAGTTTGCCATATTTTTCACCTCCTAGAATGTGATTATTTTTTGTATATTAAAAAAACATAATTGTTTTTTCAATATTTATAATGCTCAATAAAAGTGTTTTTAAACTGGTAAATTATGAGAAAAATTTGAAAAATAGCAGAATAAAATTTTATTGACAATGCAATGCAAAAAATAATATAATAATTTTATTATTAACAGAAAAAATAATATTATTTAAATAAAATAAAAGGAGAATTATAATGTACAAATTAGTAGCAGTTGACTTAGATGGAACTTTGCTAAATTCCTATGGACTAATTTCAGAAAAAAATAAAATTGCTATTCAAAAAGCTATTGAAAAAGGAACAAAAGTAGTATTAACATCAGGCAGAGGAGCAATGTCAGTAAGAAATTTGGCAGCAGAAGTTGGAGCAAATGAATATATGATATGCGGAAATGGAGCTGTAGTATATAATTTAAAAGAAGAAAAATTAGAATACAATAATTTTTTAAGTAAAAAAAAGGTGCTACAATTAATTAAAACGTGTGAAGAAAACAGTATATATTATAGTGTTTACACTCAAAACGGAATTATTACAAAATCTTTAAATTATAATGTTTTATTTTATAACTATGAAAATGCAACTAAACCAGATAATAAAAAAAGTAATATATATATTGTAGATGACATATATAAATATGTATTAGAAAGAGAAGAAAGCGATTATATAAAAATAACGGTATGTGATGACAATAACATTATATTTAATGGTGCAATAAAAAAGTTAAGACGAGTAAAGGATGTAGATGTATTAGATGTAGGACATATGTCAAGAAAAATAATAAAAACAGGAACAGAGCTTCATTCTATAGAATACTTTTATACAGAAGTATCAAATCAAAATGTTAATAAATGGAATGCAATAGAATTTTTAATTAAAAAATTAGGAATTAATAAAGATGAAGTTATTGCTATTGGAGATAATGTAAATGACCAAACAATGTTAGAGAATGCAGGTCTAGGAGTTGCAATGGCAAACAGTGCACCATATGTTCAAAAAATGGCTAAAATAATAACAGACAGTAATAATGATGACGGGGTAGCAAAAGTAATAGAAAAATATATTTTAAATTTGTAATTTCAAATTGTATAGAAAAATAAAAAAATGCACATAACTATAAAGAGGAGAGTGTATTTTTTTATGGAAAAAATTAATGAAAATAAAATACAAAATCAAATTAAAGAAGTAAGCAAAACAGAAAAAGAAGAGATAGGCAACATAGAGGAAGAAGAAGACGTTACTAAATATGGTGAATTTGTTTCTTCTTATTTTGCTTGGCTAACACTAGAAAGGCAAAAAAAACAAACAAAGAAAATGGAAAACATGACAGAAAAATAGAGGTAATAAAATTAAAAATATTGACAATATAAATAGTAAAAAAGTATAATGAAATTGGTGTATAAAATGGAAAAAAATAAACAGATAGAATGGATTAATATATTAAGAGGATTTGCAATATTTTTAATTGTTGTAGGACACGCTATAGGATACTCAAAAGGTTTAAAAGAAGTATCTAGATATTTATCGTCCTTTTATGTACCTTTATTTTTCTTTATTTCTGGTTACTTATTTAAAGAAAATAAAGAAGAAAAAATAGGCACATACATAAAAAGAAAAGCAAAAAGAATTTTAATACCATATTTTGTTTTTGCTATACTTTCTTTAATTCCGTATTATTTATTTGGAGGAGAAGTTCAATCAAATTTAAACTCAAAAAATAGTATATCTAATAGTATACTTGATTCTTTATGTGCTGTATTATATGGAAGTGGACACGGCAATAGTTTGCCTCAAAATTCACCATTATGGTTTTTACCGTGCTATTTTGTGGTAGTTGTTATTGCAAAATTAGTGTATGATAAAATAAAGGATTTTAAACATAAAAGTATTATATTATCTGTGTTCTTTTTAATTGTTGGTGGAGTAGTTTATTATTATTTTAATGCTGCATATCCATTTGGATTTGAAACAGCTTTAGTAATGCTATACTTTTATTTTTTAGGACATCAATTAAAACAAATTAATATGGGGTCTAATAAAGTAAAAATTACAATAGGTGTAATATCTCTTATTATTGGTTTTGTAATACATTTATTCAATGGCCGTATTAGCTGCATGAATAATGACTATAAAAATAGTTACTTAATATTTATATTATCGGCAACATTTACAATTATAGGATATTGCTATCTATTTTCTTTGATAAAAAAATGCCAACCACTTTCGTATATAGGAAGACATACAATTCCAATTTTAGTAGTACACAAAATGCCACTTGTTGTGTTTCAAAGTAAATTAGGTATTATAAGTACATGCTTAAAAGAGGGAAATATATTTTATCAAATATCGTTATCCTTAATTATGGCTGTTTGTTCAATACTATTGTCAATTTTAGTATATAAAGTTATTTGCAGGTTTTTACCTATTATATATGGGGAAGATAAAAAAATTATTATTTAGTACTTGACAATTATAAAAAATGGAGTATAATATATTCATAGGTCAAAGAAAGTCAAAGTCAAAAATAAAAAGGAAGCGATATTATGAGAATGTCGGATATAATAGAAGAATTTATAAAAGAAATGTTTGAAGATGAAGATTTTATTGAAATACAAAGAAACGACTTGGCAGAGCACTTTAATTGTGTGCCATCACAAATAAATTACGTAATTGCAACACGTTTTAAACCATCACAAGGGTACTATGTAGAAAGCAAACGTGGTGGTGGAGGACACATAAAAATAAAAAAAATAAATATAACAAAAAGTAATTATTTAATGCACGCAATAAATAGTATAGAAGATAAAATAACATCACAAGAAGTAGACATTTTTATAAGTAATTTTCTTTCAGAAGGTATTATTTCTAAAATAGAAGCAAAACTATTAAAAGTAGCAACAAGCGATAATGTCTTAACAGTACCACAAGAAACTAGAGATACTTTAAGAGCAAAAATTTTTAAAAATATGCTTGTGAATTTAGTAGAAGATTAATAAAGGAGGTTGATATATATGTTATGTCAAAATTGTGGAAAAAATGAGGTAAATTTTCGTTACACCCAAATAGTAAATGGGGTAAAAAAGGAGATGGCACTATGTGACAAGTGTGCTAAAGCTTTAGGACTAGAAAACTTAGATTTTAATATGCCAATTAATTTTTCAAGCTTTTTAGGGGACTTTTTAGACGTGGCAGAAGATACAGACTTTTTACCAAGCTTTACAAAAACTAGTGTATTAAAATGTAACAACTGTGGAATGACATATAATGAATTTGTAGACAAAGGAAAACTAGGATGTGCTGAATGCTATAATATATTTTCAAGAGCTTTAAATCCTGTATTAAAAAATATACATGGTTCAACTAGCCATATTGGAAGAAATGCAAAATTGACACCAAAAAACAAAGTAAACAATACAAAAAAAACTGCAACAAATAAAAAAGAAACCACTAAATTAGAAAAATTAGAACTAGAATTAAAACAAGCGGTAAAAGAAGAAAGATATGAAGATGCTGCAAAAATAAGAGACGAAATTAAAAAAATGTCGCTTTAACAAGCGTCCCTAAAGCGACAAAATGAAGGAGGAAAATTATGTTGAATTGGTATTTACAAAATGGAAAAGATTCAGATGTAGTTATTAGTTCTAGGGTTAGATTAGCTAGAAATATAGCTGACATTCCTTTCCCTACAAAATTTTCAGAAGAACAGGCAAAAGATGTAATAAATAGAATAAAAGATATTACACCAAGTATTGGTTATGGACTAAAATTTGTTAGTTTAAGTGATTTAGATGATATTACTAAAATAAGTTTAGTTGAAAAACACATAATTAGTCCAGAATTTGCAATGGATAAAAAACAGCAAGGAGCTATATTAATAAATGATGAAGAAAATATTTGTATAATGATAAACGAAGAAGACCATATGCGTATGCAAGTATTTGCTTCAGGACTAGAACTAGAAAATTTAAAAAACCTAGCTATTGAAATTGAAGAAAAAATTGGCCAAATGTTAAACTATGCTAGCAATGAAAATTATGGATATTTAACAGCATGCCCTACTAATGTTGGAACAGCTATGAAGGCTTCTGTTATGATACATTTGCCAGCTTTAACTATGACTGGAAATATAAATAAAATACTAAATATTATAAACGGATTTGGTATGAATATTCACGGTATTTATGGAGAAGGTACACAAAGCCAAGGAGATATTTATCAAATTTCAAATAATCAAACTTTAGGACTAACAGAAAGTGATATTATAAAAAACTTAAATGTAATTACAGAAAAAGTTATTGAACAAGAAAGAATGGCAAGAAAATACTTAGCTAAAAATTTAATAGATTTAGAAGACAGAATATATCGTGCTTATGGAACATTAGCCTATGCTACAAAATTATCTACAGATGAAGCTAGAAAATTATTGTCATATGTAAAACTTGGAACAGATTTGGGTATAATAAAAGAACTAGATGATAGTAAAATAAGTAAGTTATATTTATATGTGCAACCAGCCAATTTACAAAAATACGTGGGAAAAGCATTAGATGGATATGAGAGAGAAATTAAGCGCCCAGAGGTAGTAAAGGAAATTATAAAAAAATAAGGAGGTGTATTTAAAATGATATATAAGTTTACAAATAGTGTAGAAAAAGTGTTAGAACTTGCAGGAGATCTAGCAGCTGAGTTAGGTCATAACTATATAGGAACAGAACACATCTTATATGGTTTAATAAAAGAAGGAAGTGGAGTGGCAAGCCAAGTTTTAACTGGGCAAAATATTAGTGCAGAAAAAGTAGCCGAAGAAATTGAAACTCTTATTGGTGTGGGAGAAAAAATTGAAGAAAAAGAAAGCATAGGTTTTACTCCACGTTCAAAAAGAGTTATTGAAAATGCATTTTTAGAAGCAAGAAAACTAGACTCTGAATTTATTGGAACAGAGCATTTACTTATAGGAATTATGAGAGAAGGAGATAGTGTAGCTGTTAGAATTATGATGGATTTAAACGTAAATCCACAAAAGTTATACAATGAAATAATTAAAGTAATAAATGAAGATGAAAACGCAGGAGTAAATGAAAAACAAGCTAAAGGAAAAGTAAAAGGAAGCTATAACCAAACTCCTACTTTAAACCAATATGGAACAGACTTAACTAGAAAAGCCATAGAAGGAAAGTTGGACCCAGTTATAGGAAGAAAAGAAGAAATACAAAGAGTAATACAAATATTATCTAGAAGAACTAAAAACAATCCTTGCTTAATAGGAGAACCGGGAGTTGGTAAAACAGCTGTAGTAGAAGGATTAGCAGAAAAAATAGTATCAGAAGATGTACCTGAAATGTTAAAAAATAAAAGAGTAGTAAGTTTAGATATTGCAAGTATGGTAGCTGGAGCTAAATACCGTGGGGACTTTGAAGAAAGAATTAAAAAATGTCTAGAAGAAGTTAGAAAATCAGGAGATGTTATTTTATTTATTGATGAAGTTCATACTATTGTTGGAGCAGGTTCTGCAGAAGGTGCAGTTGATGCTGCAAATATTTTAAAACCACTTTTAGCAAGAGGAGAAGTTCAAGTAGTTGGAGCTACTACATTAAACGAATATCGTAAATATATTGAAAAAGACAGTGCACTAGAAAGACGTTTTAGTCCTGTAACTGTTGGAGAGCCAACAGGGCAAGAAACTATAGAAATTCTAAATGGTATACGTGATAAATATGAAGCACATCATAATGTAAAAATTACTGACGAAGCAGTAAAAGCAGCTGTTGAATTATCTACTAGATATATAAATGATAGATTTTTACCAGATAAAGCTATAGATTTAATTGATGAAGCAGCATCTAGAGTAAAAATGAAAACATATACACAGCCAGATATTTTAAAAAAATTAGAAGAAAAAATTGCATCATTAGATAAAGAAAAGGAAGATGCAATTAGAGTTCAAGACTTTGAAAAAGCTGCTAGCTTACGTGACAAAGTAAAAGAAAACAAAGAAAAATTGCAAAAAGAAAAGGAAAAATGGGAAAGCAAAAATACTAAAAGTGTAACAGCTTTAACAGAAGAAGATATAGCAGAAGTAGTATCTAGCTGGACCGGGGTACCTGTTAAAAAAATAACACAAAGTGAAAATGAAAAATTAAAAAACTTAGAGCAGACTTTACATCAAAGAGTAATTGGACAAAATGAGGCTGTAGAAGCAGTAGCAAAAGCTATTAGAAGAGGAAGAGTTGGGCTAAAAGATCCAAACCGTCCAATAGGTTCATTCTTGTTTTTGGGACCAACTGGTGTTGGTAAAACAGAACTTTCAAAAGCTTTGGCAGAAAGCTTATTTGGAAATGAAGAGGCTATGATACGTATTGATATGTCTGAATATATGGAAAGTCATTCAGTTTCAAAACTAATTGGTTCACCTCCAGGATATGTAGGATTTGACGAAGGAGGACAATTAACAGAAAAAATAAGAAGAAAACCATATTCAGTAATTCTATTTGACGAAATTGAAAAAGCACATCCTGATGTAATGAATATGCTT
>JBJFEZ010000001.1:0-4033 GCA_051891195.1 Clostridia bacterium | reverse complement strand
TAAAATTTTATTTTTTACTTTTAATATTTTTATTTTAATTCATTTTAAAATGATTAAAAAATATCTTTAAATTTTATTTTCATTTTAAAATGTTATTTTAAAATTTCTATTTTATTTTATTTCCCTAAAATAGCCTATTCCCCTATTCCCTACTTATTTTGCTACATATATTAAAAATGTCTATATGACCTTTAAGTTCTTGTTTGGCTGAATTTGACCAAAATCTTTACTTAATAATTTACCTAAACTACTCAAATTATCAAGATTATTGGCTTTTGAATCTACTTGTTCAGCTTGTGTTGCTAATACTTGCTCATAAGTATATTTCAACATTGCTATCTTTTCTTGCCTTAATTCATCTGTTGCATCACTACCATTAAGCATATATTCTAGATTATAGCCATATAATTCTAAAGCTCTCAAAATTATTTCAACTTGTCCATCTAATAAATTCAATTCAACAGAATGAATGTTGTTTGTATCAAATTTCTTTTCATAATCTATCATTATATATCAGCTCCTTTACTATAAATTAAGCACAAAATGCTTCTGCATTTGCCACTTTAAATTGTGATAAAGGATGATCTAACATTGCATCCATAACTTCCTGGTCATGCAAATGTGTATATATTTCTGTAGTATCAATTTGAACATGTCCTAATATTTCTTGAATTGTTCTAATATCTACACCGTTTCTATATAATAGTGTAGCACAAGTATGTCTTAATGTATGAACACAATAATCTACATCATCAATTTCAGCTTTTTCATAAGCTCGTTTAACGATTTTTTCAATACCAGTAGAACTCATTTTTAAGCCATATCTACTAACAAATAGGGTTTTTGTTTTAGGGTTTAATTTATCTCTTACTTTTAAATATTCATCTAAAGCCTTTCTTGTAATATCATTTATATAACCTGTTCTTTCTTTATTACCTTTACCAATTATAGAAAATTTATTATCTTTTAAATCTAAATCATCAATAGATAGATTTTTTAATTCAGCTAAACGGAGTCCACTATTCAGAAAAAGATGCAGTATTGCATTATCTCGTATCTCTATTTCATCTATACTATTAGCATATACCTCTATCATTTTTTTGGCTTCATCTAATGACAAGTAATTAGGCAATTTCTTCTCAATTTTCCTTTCAGAATTTATTTTTTTAAATGGTTCAGTAAATATAGTATGCTTTATAGTAAATAGGTAATTAAAGAAAGTTCTTAAATGTTCTATTTTTACAACTCTTGAATTTATTTTATATTGTGATTCTGCTAAAAAATAAATAAAGCTATAAATATCACTATTTGTTAAAGATCTCACATCATTTAGAGTAATGTCTTTTATTGAATTATATTTATTTTTAAATTTATGAATATTGATAAATTCCAAGAATTGCCCTACTGTTATAGACATATTTTTAACATATACTTCTGATAAGTTTCTTATTGCTATTAGATAATTAGTTAAATCAGTAACAAATTTAGGTATCTTATTTTCTTCATTCATTTATATTTGACCTCCGTTTCGTTCTATAATACTTGATATAGTACAATTTTCCATTATATATTTTAGCTTTTCGTTTGAAACCTGAGTGTAAATCTCAGTGGCTTCTAAACATTCATGACCAAGCATTCTCTTTAATACAAAAATATTTATATCTTTTTCATTGTAAAGTAATGTAGCTCCTGTATGCCTTAATGTATGAGTATGATATTTATCTTTATAAGGATTTTCCTCAAGTAAATAAAGAAGTGCATTTTTTATTATCGTTTGTACAGCTCTGTTTGATATTCTTTTGTATTGACCACTGATAAATAATGCATTATGGTCTTTATTATCTTTCCCCAAAGGTGGTCTAACTTCTAAATAGCGAATTATAGCTTCACAAACTGCTGCATTTAAGTAAATTATTCTTTCTTTATTACCTTTACCATGTACTTTTAATGTTTGTTCACTATTATCTATTTTTAAGTCTGTTAAGTTTATAGCTGTAAGCTCTGACAATCTCAAACTACAATTAAGAAATAGACATGTTATCGCATAATTTCTTATTTTAAATTTAGACTCAGATTTTATTGTGTTAGCTAGTAATTGTTTGCTTTCATTTAAACTTAAATGCTTTGGAATTCTTTTCTCAATTTTACCAGAACTTATATTTCTTGCTGGATTTATACTAATTAAGTTATTGGTTTCTAAATATTCAAAAAACTTTTTAGCAGATGTTAATTTTCTATTTCTAGTTTTAGTATCATTTTTTAAAGTATTACTTAAGAATATAATGTATTTTTCCAAATTGTTTTGAGTAATATTACTTAAATCCTTAATTGTAACATCAACTATTGTTACAGTTTTAAATTCTTCTAAAGTTATAGTATAAATCTTATCGTGATCATATAAAAACAATTTTATATATCTAAACAGAGTTCTTAAGTCAAAATATGTTTCATCTACTGTTGTTTTTGATTTGAATTCAATATATGCCTTATATTTTAAGTAATTATTTAAAAACTCTGGATTTTGCTTTTGATATTTTAAGAATGACATATTTATACCTCCAATTCATATAAGCAAAATAAATTTTGCTTATAGCTGGAGTCTAGCACATGAAATTATTAGCTACAAAGGTACAAATTTTATATTTACACATTTGACAAAGAAAAAGAGTTAGTATAAGTCGCTAAACAAAATACTAACTCAAGAATTTGTATAAATATATTTTAATCATTATTTATCAATTTTTTTGCTATTCCTGTAACTTCTGCCTTACTATATAAAGTTTGTAAAGGCTCTATGAACATTTTTATATTTTTTAAATTAACTTCATTTGCTGAATGTAATAAGTTATGTAGTGCTATAATACTATATGCTTCAACTTGTTCCCAAGTATATAATAATTTTCCCATATACCTACCTCCAAATTTTATTATTCTTATTTAATTTCTTTTCTCTATATTCTTTTAAATACTGCATTTGTTCTTCATCTTCTAATCTTTGTTCTTCTTCTGTTTTATCATTACCACCAATAATAATTAAAATTATAGGTAGTCCAATAAATAAAAATAAAAATGTAATCATTGAAATAATATCTAACATTTTATTTGCCTCCAATTTAATTATTATTGCTATAAAATAGCTCTAATAATATGGTTTATTTTTACTTTTTTTCTTTGTTAGACTGCTATTGTTTCTAGCAACATTGGACTTTCACCAACCAGAATTCTGGCTTGTACTCATTGCTTGGGACGCACCATTATAAAAACATTATGGACTGCCTTTATAACTTTACGCTCGAACTATGACTATACAAAAGTATCCTAAACTGCATTCGCAATAAGATAACATTCTTATTGTTAATCTAGATAGTTGCTAACCTACCTAGAACGCAATTCTTGTATGATCCAACAAAATCCTATTAAATTTTCAATGTGCTATCCATAGACGAAGTATTTTTCAACTTCTACTATGAACAGCACCTAAAATTTAAAAAAGATTACATTTAATTTTGAAATTTTTTATAAATTTCTTTATTTCTTATCAGTTCAACAGAATATGTAATTAATTCGCTCTTTAAATCCTCATCTATTTCCCCATGTCTATTTTTAGAGTTCTTGTTAATAAGTGTCATTATTCTATCTAAAACTTTTATTAATGCTACATCATCTGTTACTGCTGATTTTAGTAGGTTATAAAATTCTGTTTCATTATTCATATTTCCCCCTCCATTTTATCTTTTAATTTTGCAATGGCTCTGTTTCTTCTTTGTTTTAAAGTGCATACCTTTTCGCCTGTAATTGCTGATATTTGTTCATAGCTTAAACCACGACTATAATGTAAATTAAGAAGATATATTTCTTTATTTTTTAAAATATTTATATCTGGAGTCCTAATATTGTTTTTTTCATCTGCATATTGACTTGATTCGTTCATACTCGTTTCAAATTCTTGTATCCTTTGTAAATTTCTATAATAGTTTAATCTTCTGTGATATAAAGCTAATTGCATATAATTTATAAATTTTGCTAACACAAT